>NZ_JBGXYA010000019.1:0-12517 GCF_041814905.1 Glaesserella sp.
CAGATGAATCAGCAAGCGGTTAGAAAACCAAGATAATTTACAAAAATTTATCTGGGACGGTTCGCATTTGGTGCAAGAAATTGACCACAAAACTAACCGCACTTACAGCTATATTTACAGCCACCCGAACAGTTATGAACCTTTGGCACAGTTGGCATTTGCAAAAAACAGCGCCAATCCGACCGCTTGTTACTACTATCACAATGACCAAATTGGCATTCCGAGAGAGCTAACAGATGAACAAGGCAATCTCTGTTGGTATGGGGATTATACGGGTTGGGGTAAGCTGAAAAACAGCTTTGCTCTTAAAGAAGGCATTCACCAACCGTTCCGCCTACAGAACCAATACGCAGACGAAGAAACCGGCTTACATTACAACTTTTTCCGTTATTACGAGCCGAACGTGGGGCGATTTACGCAGTTGGATCCGATAGGGTTATTGGGTGGTAATAATCTATATAGATTTGAAGGTACAGTTCAGAACGCAGTTGATCCTTTAGGGTTATTTGTTCCGGCAGCTGGCTACGCTGCCTATGCTTTTTGGGGAATGCTGTTTGGAACAGCGGCTTATGTCGGTGTTCAAGGTACGATGGAGGCGATGGAAGAATCTGAGAGTTCTTCCGGAGCGGCTTCAAATGAAGGAAGTCAAAGTGGTAGCCAGTCAATGACGGAGATAAGTAGTTGTAGTAAAACTAGCACGGGTTGTCCGCCTTGTAGCCCTTATCCAGTTGGGACAGTTGGATATATAGGACCTAGAGCTGTCATACGGGGAAAAGATGGCTCAAGAAATAATGATGGAATTCCAATAATGCATTATAAGTTATTTGCTGTTGTACAAGATTCTAGGGATTGTTCTTGTAAGTGGCAACACTCTTCTTATATAAAACGTACTTATGGACATCATGTATATACGCCACCTCCGAATTCTATTAATCTGAATGGTAAGGGAGAGCCTCCAAGGTATCCTTAGGTTTCTTATAAAAATTGGTATTGGAGCATAGAATGAAATTATATTTACATCACTTTAATATTTATTCAAGTTTATGTCGATTTAATGATAGGTTTTTTTTAATTCCTGAATTGTGTAAAGATTCTTGTGATATAGAATTTATTTCAAAAATAAAAAATAAAGTGGTCAGTGGAAATGGTAATGATGTGGAATATACTAGTGATTTAATTTTGAAAGATAAATCTTTAATGGATGATCTAATTAATGAGAATAAGTATGTGATATTTATAGCAGGTTATTTACCATATATAGAAGAAAATCAGTTTTCTCATCATGATGAATGGGATCCTAAATTAAGTTTAAACGATTTATGTTTTCTAGGGTGGACTATTAATAATGGTACAGATAGTGCTGTGACTGATGGTATATTTCCTATAGTAGTAAAGGAAACTTTGGAAAATACTAAGATAGTAAGTCAATTAGAACTCCTTCAATCATCGGATTTAAATAAATGGGGACTATTGCCGAATCAAGAAATTTGTAAAAAGTATTTAGATTTAAATGTTAATGATATAACAATTTTAGTTAATGGTAATAAGATAGAAACAAATTGGCAACCATTGGCAGTTTATTGTGATAAATATACCCTTAAAAAATTAGAAAATATTAATGTGACTTAATAAATTTAAAATACAATCCTGTTTAAGATCCGGCGACATGGACCGGTTAATTGAAAAAGTAGAGGGATAGCCTTGACCTTGCACACAATATTATTAAGCAGGAAAGTAAGCGAATTAAAGATAACCAAATCTCGCACTATCAAGGTATTCGATATCGCTATGATAAATTTAGAACTTTAAGCCAACAAATTTTTCCGAACGGTGAAGGGCAGCGTTATGCTGACAACGCAAAAGACAAGCTGATTGAGGTGACAATTCAAAAACCGAACCAAGCGACCGAAATCTGGCAATACCAATACGATGTACTAGGTAGACGAATCAGCAAGCGGTGCGAAAGCCACGGAAATTTACAAGAAACCCGTTTTATTTGGGACGGCTCGCATTTAGTGCAAGAAGAAAATGCCCAATCCAAATACAGCTATATCTACACACACCCAAGCAGTTACGAACCGTTGGCACAGTTGGCATTTGCAAAAAACAGCGCCAATCCGACCGCTTGTTACTACTATCACAATGACCAAATCGGAATTCCGAGAGAGCTAACGGATGAGAACGGTAAACTCTGTTGGTACGGAAGTTACACCGGTTGGGGCAAACTAAACGAAAGTTATAATTTAACGGACCAAAAAGCCGTTCATCAACCGTTCCGTTTACAAAACCAATACGCAGATGAAGAAACAGGCTTACATTACAACTTTTTCCGTTATTACGAGCCGAATGTGGGCAGATTCACCAGCCTTGACCCTATTGGATTAGCCGGTGGGGAGAATTTGTATCGGTTTGGAGATAATATACAAAATTGGATGGATCCATTGGGATTAAAAGCAGCAGCAAGTTGTTTATACCAGATTAGTAAACAAGAATTGACGTGTACAAGAGTAGAAAATAGGGAGACTAAAACTGTTTCTATTACAAAGAACGATGGCGTATTTTCAGGAAGAAATGAAGGAACCACGAAATGCCAAAATAATGTTAGTCAGGCGTGCTTAAATAGTAAAAACTACGGACCTACCTTACCAGGAAAATATAAAATGATACGTACAGATAAATTCGGTGGTTCATGGTGGTTGGATGAAGGATTTTTTACTAGGATTTTCAGAAGTAGAAATTCGTTTTATCTTCATAAAGGTAGCGTATCTTGGGGATGTATTACAGTTGATAAAACAAATGCACAAGGCATGAGTAAATATTCTGAATTAGAGCAAATTTTAAAAGATGTGGACTCTCCAGAGATGACGGTGGTGAAGTAAATGAAGAAACTCGTTGTTTTTTTGATTATTATATTATCTGTTTTCTATATATTCTTTTATAAAAAGACATATTTAGATAAAGAAAAAATATACAATTCATTTATAACCAATATAAAGGATGAAAATTTTTTTGAAGCTTATAATTATTTATATCCATTGATATTAACTCGAGATGCTGAAACTTTCAGACTAATACATGAAGTTTATACTACAGGGAAATACGGGGTGGAAGCGGATTTAATAAAAGCTAAGATCTGGAAGGAAAGAGAAATATGTTTATGCTTTGATACGGGAGAAATAGAATATAATGAATATTTGTTTTTTTCTAAAAAACAAAATTATGAACAAACTGCAACTTTTCTTCAAAAAGCCGCTGAAAAAGGAAATAAAGACGCTATTTTACTTCTAAAGGATAATAATTTTTTAGAAAAAAATCATTTGAATATTGATCCTAATTGGAAACAGTATTGGCATAATTTTGATTATGATAATTTGTATCCATATTGCCAAGAAATAGAGGCATGTCGGAAAGATGTTGAGAGCGATAAAAAATAAGCGTTCGAATCATTAATGTTACATTTTGCAAAAAATAGCGCCAATCCGACCGCTTGTACGACCTATTATTACCGCAATGACCAGATTGGCACGAAATTATGAAAAAGGAACAAATGTAATTAATAAATCCTCACTATATAGTAGAACAGGTTGATAACCAATATTCAAAATATAGGAGGATCAATCAATGTTAAATAACTTTAATCGCGATTTAAATTATTAAATGTGAATAGAATAATTAAATTTTATTTAATTTCGTGGAATAAAAATTAGAAATCCATCAATTCTTTTTCTTTATCTGCCAATACTTCATCCATTTTTTTAATGTAAGTATCTGTTAATTTTTGAATATCTTCTTGTGCTTTACGTTCGTCATTTTCACTGATTTCTTTATCTTTTAGTAATGCTTTGATTTTATCATTCGCATCACGGCGTACGTTACGTACGGCAACTTTACCTTGCTCTGCTTCACCTTTCACAATTTTAATTAAATCGCGACGACGTTCTTCTGTTAACGGTGGGAGGGGAACTCGGATAGTTGTGCCGGCGGAAGAGGGATTTAAACCTAAATCAGAGGTCAAAATCGCTTTTTCTACTGCGCTGATTAAAGAACGGTCGAAAACGGTTACTGCAAGAGTGCGAGCATCTTCCGCCACGACGTTGGCTAATTGGCGAAGCGGTGTTGCCGAACCATAATAATCTACTTGGATTGCATCTAATAAGCTTGGTTGCGCACGACCGGTGCGGATTTTAGCAATGTGGGTTTTTAAAGCTTCAACACTTTTTTCCATACGCTCTTGAGCGTCTTTTTTAATTTCGTTAATCATGGGGTTGTTCCTTAATTTAAAACAATAAAACGGCGAGATTCTACCTAATTTTTGCTGTTTTTCCTAGTGTTAAGTTTAAGGCTTATGTTAGACTTTGCCCGGACTTTGTAACTTACAAGCGGTCAGTTTGGCTGACTATTTTTCAAAAAAGGGTAGACTATGTATCAACAACAAATTCTTGTAGAACTTAAAGAAGCTGCAGACGTATTAGATAAATTTATTAAAGATGAAAATAACTTGAAACTGATTCAAGAGGCGGCATTATTAATTTCCGACAGTTTTAAACAAGGCGGAAAAGTGCTTTCTTGCGGTAACGGCGGCTCCCATTGCGATGCAATGCATTTTGCCGAAGAGCTAACAGGGCGCTATCGCGAAAACCGTCCGGGCTATCCAGCAATTGCAATTTCTGATGTTAGCCATTTAAGCTGTGTAAGTAATGATTTCGGTTATGAATATGTATTTTCCCGTTATGTTGAGGCGGTTGGGCAAAAAGGTGATGTGCTGTTTGGTTTGTCTACTTCCGGTAATTCTAAAAATGTATTAAATGCAATTGCTGCGGCAAAAGCTAAGGGGATGAAAGTTATTGCAATGACTGGTAAAGACGGCGGACAAATGGCGGGTTTAGCGGATGTAGAAATTCGTGTACCTCATTTCCGTTATGCCGATCGTATCCAAGAAATTCATATCAAAGTAATTCATATTTTAATGATGTTGATTGAGTTTGAAATGGCAAAAGAAGCATAAAAAAACGGGCGCTTATGCGCCCGTTTTTATGTTGCATTAAATTTGGGGCTGTCTTAGATAACTAGACTAAATTCTCTTTAATTAATTGTTTTAAAAATGAAATTTGAGATTTTAAGTTACTGCAATTAAAATGCCATTCGTATTCCTTCAAATACAGTTCAAAATGAGCTTTAGGAATGCCGTTAAACTTACGTAAATGGCGTTTCACTGGTTCCAAAAATTCTCGATTCCGCTTATATGATTTTGCTTTTCAGCAAAGTGGGTACAGTGATTGATGCGAAAATGGTAAACTCACTCACATCAAGCACATCATAGCTTCGGTAGAAATCGGTGTAAACAATGCTGTCAGGTTTCACTTTTTCTCAAATAATCGGTAAAAGTGTCGCGGATTGCGTATTGGGGGCAACGACGGTATACACCTTTTAAGCAGTGGCACCTGCCACAAACTGCTCAATGAGTTTATTTTGTTTATGCTGGCTTAGACGACTTGATTGGCGAATATTGTTTTTGCCTAATTCGGTAAATTTTTGCACGCTTTCGGGGCGGATTTGCATTTCAAAAATGCGGATAATCGGTTCGGCTTGGGTTGATAAACTCATTGTTAGTCCTAATAAAAAAGCCCATTTTTTCATAGTGTTTCCTTAATTTTAAATTTTTTTATTGGCAAGAGGTAACTGCTTGGTTTAAGCGTTGTAGCTGCCAATTACGCCTCGCCTTCCCAACCGCCACGGGTATCTACGCCTGTGTCTTTTGCAAGTTGTTCAAGTTGTGCGACTTGTTCATCGGTCAGCACAATTTTAGCCGCTTTTGCCGCATCGGTTACGTGATGCACTTTAGTTGCGCCCACAAGCGGTAATGCGCCTTTGTGAATTGCCCAGGCTAATGCGATTTGTGCTGCACTTACGCCTTGTGCTTTGCCCATTTCTGCCATCGCATCGGTGAGTTTCGCTAATTGCGGTAATACTTTGTTGTAGGTTGCTGCGCGCATTGATCCTTCCGGCAATGGGTTTGCTACATTGTATCTACCGCTCAATGCCCCTTGTTCCAATACCATATAAGCAAAGAAAGTGATGCCGTTTTGTTTGCAATAATCAAGCAAGCCATCGTCTAATGAATTGCGGTAAAGTAAGCTGAAATGGTTTTGAACTGCATTGATTTTGAAGCCTTCTGCACCTAAAATTTCATTTACACGTTTCACTTGCTCAAGGCTGTGATTTGACACGCCTACGGCTTTCACTTTACCACTTTTCAGTGCAGGAATTAAATACGGTGTCCAACGTTCCACATCTAACGAGTTATGGATCCAGTAAATATCGATGTCGTCCACGCCCAAACGCTCAAGACTGCCTTCTAACATTGACGTAAACGGATCGGCTTGAGTTTCGTCCGCAAGGTTAGGCGTGAATTTGGTGGAAACAATCACGCTCCCTTTGGGTTGCTGACGGATAAATTTGCCCAATTCTTTCTCGGAATCACCCAAGCCATAGGCATAAGCGGTATCCCATAAATTCAAGCCGTTGGCGATTGCCGTATCAAATACTTCTTTCATTTGTGCTTCGGTTAAGTGGTTGCCAAATACGGCATCGCCACCGAACATACCCACACCCCAAGACCAAGTGCCTAATGCGATTTTTGGTAATGGTTTCATTTTCTTTTCCTTCTTAAATTGGTTGATTGTTTACAAGAGCGGTCAAGTTTGCAAAAGATTTTGCGATTTCCTAACGGCTCCAAACCTGTTTATTATCTTTGGTTGCAGGCGTATTTTGCGCCATAACGCCCACCAAATTATGCGGTTGATATGCTTCTTCTAAATAACGAATATCATCTGCACTCAAGGTCAAATTCACCGCATTTACCGCGCCATCAATATGATGTTTTTTCGTTGCGCCCACCACAGGGGAATCTACTTTGGTGAGCAACCAAGCAAGAGACACTTCTGTCATTGACACGCCATATTTCTGGGCGATTTCTGCCACGCGTTCAATAATTATGCGGTCTTGTTCAGCGGTCGCGTCATATTTGCCTTTCGCGTAAACATCTTCTAACGCACGTTTGGTTTGGGTGCTATCTAAACGAGAAAGACGACCTGAAGCCAAAGCACTATAAGGCGTAAGGGCGATATTGTCTTCGGTACATAATCCGAACAGTTCGCGTTCATCTTCACGCATAATCAAATTATAGTGATTTTGTACCGAAACAAATTTTGTCCAGCCTTCACGCTCCGCAAGGGCATTGGCTTTTGCTAGTTGCCACGCATAAACATTGGCAATGCCAATTGCGCGTACTTTGCCTGATTGCACCGCTTGATGTAGCGTTTCTAACACTTCGGCAATCGGCGTGTTGTAGTCCCAAATATGATAAATATAAAGATCAATATAATCCATGCCGAGATTTTGCAAACTTTGGTTGAGCGATTGCTCAATAGCTTGTTTGCCACTTACACCTGCCGCAATTTGGGCTTGGGTACGTGGCAAAAATTTGGTTGCCACCACCACGTCTTCACGTTTGGCAAAATCACGCAAGGCTTTGCCCACATAACGTTCGCTTGAACCGTTTTGATAGGCAATCGCGGTGTCATAGAAGTTAATGCCATTGTCTAAACCGTAGCGAATAATTTCACGGGTTTCGGCTTCATTAATCGTCCAAGAATGTTGCCCTGTGGTCGCATCGCCAAAGCCCATGCAGCCCATACAAATGCGGGAAATGTTTAAATCGGATTGTCCAAGTTTTGTGTATTGCATTTTGTTTTATCCTATTGGAAGTTAAATTATTGAGCGGATATTATGAGTGTTTCACTTTATTTGATTAGACCATAAATGACAAATTGAATATTAGGTAAAAACTAATAATCATTTATCCCCTTTAGGGTAATTAATTACCTCAAAATTAAGCCTTAATCCCAAACAACTTCTCCGCATTTTTATACGCAATCAACTCTTTTTCTGCCTGTGAGATGGGCAGGTTTTCGAGAAAATCACGCACACCGTCTAAGGTTTGGTATGGGTAATCCACCGAGAATAAAATGCGTTCTGCACCCACTAAATCGTAGATAAATTGAAAGTGTGGTTGAGTGAGCATACCGCTTGGGCTGACGAAAACCTGTTGTTTGAAAGTGTCAATCAAGCTACGTTTTAAACCTGTAGCGACTTGTGGCAGGCTGTCGTCTAAACGTTGTAAATAAAAAGGTAGCATTTCGCCCCAGTGTCCGCTGATCACCTGTAAATTCGGGTAGCGGTCAAACGCCCCTGAAAGCATTAAACGCAATAAATGGATCCCTGCTTCGTTATGCCAGCCCCAGCCAAACATTGAAAGGCGAGCAGTAACTTCATTATCAAAGCCGCTATAATAGGCTTGTTGCACCGCTGGCACAGGAATGCCTGGATGAAGATAAAGTGGTACATTCAGTTCATCAAATTTTGCCAATAATTTTTCATAACGTGGGTGATCGAGAAAATCGTCAGATGGGCGACCATTCAATAATGCGCCACGCAAGCCCAATTCTTTCACTGCACGTTCTAATTCTGCCACAGCTTGCTCAGGTTCCGCCCAAGGCAAGGTCGCCATTGCCGCGAAATGGTTCGGATATTTTTTGATGGCAGCTGCTAATTTATCATTCGCCTGTTGGTGCAATTCAAGTGGGGCAAATTGTGGAAAACCGCCCACAGAAAGTACTTGCATATCAATGTTTGCTAAATCCATATCCGCCAAGCGTTTTACATCAAATTCCATCCCCTTCGGATTGATTAAATCGTTCTTTTCAATTTGCGGACGACTATGATCGGCATTATTGCCATCTTGTACACGTTTGCCCCAGTGAGAGAGATAAGGTGCTTGCTGCAACACTTGTGGCATAGTTGCTTTTGCAATAGCAGGATCTAAAACGTGTTCTTCCACACAAATTAATTTCATTTTGCTATTTTCCTTGCTGTTATCTATTTGGCTATAGGATAGAGTAGGTAAAAAATTACTTGTCAAAATAACCGCACTTTGGGTAAGAAATTTACGGCGGTTCGGATTGAAGATATTCATTTCGATAAATTTATCCATTTGGGGAATTGTCCCTTTCTTTATCATAAAGAAAGGGACATAATTTTTATGAAAGTGCTTTTACGACTTCAACCCCTACCCCGTGAGCAGATGCAGGATTTTGTCCTGTGATTAAACGACCATCTACAATAACATTTTCAGACCAGTTAGGTGCTTCGTGATGAATAGCACCGTGTTCAATCAATGCCGTTTCTAATAAGAATGGCACAATTGCTGTTCCTTGTACTTCGTCTTCTTCCTTATTGGTAAATGCAGCTACGTTTTTACCTTTGACGAGATATTCGCCATTACTTAATTTTGCATCCACTAATGCAGCGGGACCGTGGCAAACAGCTGATACAATACCGTTATTTTCATATACTTCACGAATAATGCGTTGAGCGTCTTCACTATCACGGAAATCCCACATAGTACCGTGACCACCAGCAAAAAATACCGCAGAATAATCTTCGCCTTTTACATCTGCCACACTTAATGTGTTTGCAAGACGTTCTTGTAAATTGGTTTCCCAAAAGTAAGCATTTACTGGGTCATTAAAATCCAGGCTGTCTTTATCAATTGGTGCTTGACCACCGTTGATTGAAGCAATCACGGTTTTAAAACCGGCATCTTCGATCACTTTTAATGGGTGTGTTAATTCACTTAACCAGAAACCTGTTGGAATACCTGTATTGCCTTTTTCTGTTGCGCTGGTTACTACGCATAAAATTGGTTTTGTCATTATTTATCCTTATACCTTATTTGGTAAGTTTATGTTCATTGCTGAATAAGTTTTCCCACATCGTATAGTTACCAAATGGGATACACTCAAAATCTAATAAACCAGCTTGAGCCAATGGGAATGTTTTACATTCTTCTTGCGCTTCTTCTACACTGTTTGCTTCCATAATAATCACAATCCCCGGGCGATCTTTACGGAAGTAAATCTGACGGATTTTCTCCGATTTAATGCCTTCCCAAGCGTGCTTGGTTTCATTCAGTAAGTGGGGAAGGTAATCTTCGAATGTTACGCCTGCACGAGGGTGATCTAAAACTAAGATTTGCATTTGTTGCTCCTAAATTAACATTTTTAATAAATGATTTTTTGTATAATCAACTTTTAATAGCTGATATTACATTCTGCGCCATCTTTGAAGAAATTTCAATAGATGATTTTTGCTCTATAAACTTTTAATAGATGATATTCTATTCCGCACTAGCTTCGCTAAAATTTCAATAAATGAAAATTTATTGAGAAAATTATCAATGGCTCAATTAACCCCGTCTCATATTGATCGCTTAATAGGCAAGCGTATTCAAATGCGCCGTAAGGAATTAAAACTTACTGCTGACCAACTATCCGAAAGCATTGGCATTTCACAGCAACAATTACTACGTTATGAGAGAGGTGATAACAAGGTAAATATTGCCCATTTAATGCTCATTGCTAATGCACTTGCTACCCCAATTAATTGGTTTTTTTTGGAATGTTGTAATAAAACAACATTAACAAATGATGAACTAAAAGCTCGCTATGACTTTCATTGGCAACAATTTGATCATCAACAACGACAAGCCGTTGTGCAGTTTTTAGATTTGTTAAGTGCTTCTTATCATCCGGAAAAATAACATTAAAAGTGGTAAATTCGTTTTTAAATGCCTGAACTTTGTAAAATTCAGGCTCTTTATTTAAAACTCCTGACGAGTTGGTCTGACTGTAATTTCGTTAATATCGACATCTGCAGGTTGTTCAATAGCAAAAACAATCGCTTTGGCAATGGCGTCTGCAGAAATTTCATTAGCTGCATAAAAACCTTTGATAGCATCGCTACTGGTTTGGTCGCTACTGTGATCCGCTAATTCGGTGGCGATTGCCCCTGGGTAAATAGTTGTGGTGCGAATATCGCCACCCACTTCCATTCTTAAGCCTTCGGAAATGGCTCGCACGGCAAATTTGGTTGCACTGTAAACTGTGCCAATGCCGCCTGATACTTTTAAGCCAGCTACGGAAGAAATGTTAATAAAATGACCGCTCTTTTGCGTTTGCATAATCGGTAATGCCGCCGCAATACCGTAAAGCACGCCTTTGATGTTTACATCAATCATTTTGTCCCATTCCGCCACTTTGGTTTGTGCCATTGGTGCCATTAACATCACGCCTGCGTTATTGACTAACACATCCACACGCCCAAAAGTCGCCACCGCTTTTTGCATAAGTTGCTCTACATCGCTTTGCTTGCTGACATCGGTTGCCACTGCAATGGCTTCGCCGCCTTTTGCTTGAATATCGCTAACTAAACGCTCTAAGCGTTCAACACGTCTTGCGGCAAGCACTAATTTTGCGCCACGCTCGGCAAGATAACGGGCACTGATTTCGCCAATACCGCTACTTGCACCTGTAATGACGATAACTTTGTTTTCAATATTGTTCATTTTATGCTCCTTGAAATTGTTGGATATTTTCCGCCACCATTGCCGCTTTAAATTCACGGATTTGGTAATCGGCTAAATCGGGGTAATAAATATCTTCGGCTAAAATTTGTTCTAGCTGTTCACGGCTTTCGGCTTGGGCAATGATCACGCCGGCACGGGCTTTATCCAAGTAAGGACCGAGTAATAAAAAGTTGCCTTGTTGGAAATATTTGGCAAACCACGCTCGGTGTGCGTCAAGCTGTTGAGCTTGTTCTGTTTCGGATAAATCAGACGGTTTGATTGCAATATCAATTAAATACATTATTTTTCTCCTGTTAAGGCATTGATAGTTTGAATAAGTTGCTCAGCATATTCACGCGCTGTTTGTTTTTGCTCTGCGATTTTTTCTTCGTTACGACCAACATAACTCACGCCGTTTAAATAGCTGATTTTCTGTAAATCCAATTGGCATAACGTCGCAATGCTTTCAAAAGGAGCAACCAATTGCGCCATTGTGTGTTTCATCACCGCATTTTCTTGATAAGCCGCTTCGGGCGCGCCGGTTGTGATGGAAATCACTAATTTTTTACCGCCCAATTTTGCCGTTGAACCGTGAGCAAAACCGTGCAAAAACACTTCGTCAAGCCATTTTTTCATCAACGCCGGCATGGAATACCAGTGAAACGGAAATTGCCACACAATCACATCGGCATTGAGCAAGGCTTGTTGTTCGGCCGCGACATCAATTTGTTCGGTTGGGTAAAGTGAGTCTAATCGGCGAATTTCTGCGGAATTTAGACCGCTTGCTAAGCTGTCGATAATGGTTTTGTTGGCGATGGATTGCGATAAATTCGGGTGTCCTGAAATCACTAATACATTTTTCATTTTGCTCTCCTGTTTGGTTTTGATGGGGGTATTGTAGCGGGCGGTTGGTTGCACTACAATCAATAAAAATAGAATTGTCTATTGTCAAAAAGAGAATAATTAAATGAACAAACTCGATGCGATTAAATATTTTTGCCTCGCCAGCGAAACGCTAAATTTTCGGGAAACAGCAATGCAGTTAGCGGTTTC
>NZ_JBGXYA010000020.1:0-8808 GCF_041814905.1 Glaesserella sp.
CCCCTTTTTCTGATGTTGCCGTGCCGATAACGAATGCACCTTTAGAAACTAATTCTTCAGCGATTGCACGCCCAATTCCACGGGTTGCCCCAGTGACTAATGCGATTTTATTTTGCATATATTAATCCTATTTTATGTGTAGCCCCTCCCCCGTAAACGAGGGAGAGGAATTATTAAAACTCGACTGAATCAAAACTTGCGACATCGTTCACAGCCTTCGCTGAAAGCTCTTTCACGATACGACCTGCCAAGCCGGTCAGTACTTTATTTGGACCGATTTCATATAAATTTATTACACCGTCTTGAGCCATTTTTTCGACCGTTTCCGTCCAACGCACCGGGCTATAAAGCTGACGTACCAACGCATCACGGATTTTATCCGCATCGGTTTCAACGGTAACGTCCACGTTGTTAATCACCGGAACAAGCGGTGCGTTTAACGAAATATTTTGCAATGCCACCGCTAATTTTTCTGCCGCAGGTTTCATTAATGCACAGTGTGAAGGCGCGCTCACCGCTAATGGTAACGCACGTTTTGCCCCTGCTTCTTTACATAATTCGCCTGCACGCTCTGCCGCTGCTTTCGTCCCTGCAATAACCACTTGTCCCGGTGAGTTAAAGTTTACCGCTGAAACCACTTCACCCACTTCACTTGCCGCTTGTTCACACGCTTTGATGATCGCTTCATTATCTAAACCGATAATCGCAAACATCGCCCCTGTACCTGCCGGTACGGCACTTTGCATAGCTTGACCACGCAATTCCACCAATTTAATCGCATCTTGGAAATCCAACACGCCAGCACAAACCAACGCCGAGTATTCACCCAAGCTGTGTCCTGCCATTACAGCAGGTTTTTGCCCAGGGAATTTTTCTTGCCAAATACGATATAACGCAACAGAAGCCGCTAATAACGCAGGTTGAGTGCGCTCGGTTTTACCCAAATCTTCTGCTGTACCATTTTGGACTAAATCCCATAAATCATAACCAAGCACATCACTTGCTTGTTTGAACGTTTGTTCTACCACAGGGTAAACAGGTGCAAGATCGGCAAGCATACCAACCGCTTGAGAACCTTGTCCCGGGAATACCATTGCAAATTTAGACATTGTTTGTTCCTCTTTTTAAACTATTTGAACTATAAAAAATCTCTACTATATTAATATTATTATTTTTTAATGCTTTAAGATATAAAATTATCGTTGGAATCATATCAACAATCATCCCGCCACCAAAAACATAAGCAATATTATCCAAATTCATTGTAATAACATTTGACTTATAAAGAATAAATACAACCCCATAATATCCAATATTAACAATAATGGATTGCCATAATAGATATTTAGTTAAACCTAAACCAGTCAATGTTGCATCAAACACTCCGTTATTAAGCATAAAAACAAAATAAAATATAGTTTGAATGGTCATTAAATGAATAATGGTATCATTTTCAATCTTTAGTATGCTAGATAGAAACATTTCCCATAAGGGCATGGAAAGTAGCCACAAAATGACAAATAATATTGTCATTAACAAATAGGAAAATGATTTAAGCCTTATGTTATCTATATTACTAGCAACATCTCTTTTTACTACTTCGGCTAAAGCCATTGAGGGAGCAAGTAAAATTCCCCAAATTATACTATTTGCTATCCAAAAAGATCCCTGCTCACCAATTTGATTCATCATGCTCAGAATCATGACAAAAAATACTGTATTTCTTACTAAGGATTCCAAACCTGAAAAAGCCCCAGTTTTAAACCAATGTTTGATCCATTCAACATCAAAGATAATATGATTGGATTTAAAATAGCAAATCAAATTTGTTCTAAATAGTATGTAAATAGTTAAAATCACATTAATAATAATATTAGAAATTGCAATACCATTAACACCTAAATTTAAAGAAAGACTATTTGATGATATAATAAAGGTATCGCTTAGCATTAATAGTAATGATTTCATAAGAGAAAACACCACCATTTCTTTAATCTTATTCAGAGTTGCTAAATATACAATCAAATACTCTACTGAAATTGAAAATAAAATAGCAATAGATTCCAACTTGATATAAGTTTCAGCTTGAGAAATCAATTCAGATTTTAAACCAACCCATTCAAGCAAAGTATATGAACTTAAAAAAATGAAAATAGAAAATATGACATGTACTAAAAAAACAACAATAAGACCATTTATAACACTATTAGATAAATCTTTGTCACTTTTTCTATAAGAAATAAATAACATATAAAATAATGGTACTAATAATGCCTCTTTAATAATTTCATAAAGGATATTCAACCACTGAATCTGGCTCGCAATATTGAATCCCCATTCATTTGGCATCTCTCCGATAAAATGTAATCGGATAATATTTTGAACAGATGGAATTATCATTAATAAAAGAAATGCAAACCAAAGTCTTATATCAAAAATTCTGTTCATTATTATTTCCTTAGTTTTTAACCATTCTTGAATACTGCCCAATCACATGCCAACCAAGCGTTTCGTAAAGCGGTTTGCCTTGATCGCTGGCACACAGAAGCCCGACCGTCACACCGTTTTCTACCGCATAGTTGGTCAGTAATTTCATGACTTGGGTAGCGAGCCCTTGGCGGCGATAATTTTCATGGGTTTCAATTAAATCAACCACCGCATAGTCATTTTGATAGGCAACCTGCCCTCTGCTTGCTAATGTTTGTTGATGATAAATTTTTACCACGAAACGGTTTTCAGATTTTTCCGCTTGAATTGCAAATTTTTCCGCCAAACTGACCGCTTGTATCTGAAGGTGTTCGTTTATCATCATAAAGTTAAATAAACGATGAACCCAACCTTTAGGTACAGTAAACCCTTCTTTTAAACCACTGACACAGAAATAATCTTTATCTGATAAATAAGCTTGTGCTTCCACCATACTTTCGGGGCTATACAACAGCAGCTCTTGCTCACGCTTACCGTCATTAACCTCTTCAAACAAATAGCCGTTTTTAATCACTTTTGCAGGCGGAATTTGACGAGAGATTGCCCAAATCGGAACCCAGGTATCCCAAAATGTTTTTGAATCCATATTTTCCCCTTTTACAAAATATTGATGAAATCTGACCGCTTGTTTATTTAGCTCGCAATCACTTTGATGCCCAATCCCGCCATTACCGCACCTAATACACGGTCAATCCAATGTCCGGCTTTTTGAAACTGGTGGTTGACGGACGGAATAGAAAGTAAAAATGCGACCGTGGCAAACCAGGCAAACAATAAAAACATCATCCAAACGCCGTAAATGCTTAATTGCCACAACGGCATATCAGGCGAAAGTACCACGGTGAACACCGACACCAAGTAAACCGGTGCTTTCGGATTTAACACGTTACATAAAAAGCCTTTCCATAGGGTTTTCCAAAGGCTTTCAGGGGCAACGCTTTCTTGCTTAATTTCGATAACTTCGTGCTTTGCTTTCGCTTTTAAGCCTTGATAGCCGAGATAAATCAAGTAAGCCCCACCGATAATTTTAATCGCGGTGAGTAGCCAAGCTGCATTCGCAATCACCGCAGCCAATCCCAACACGGAATAAAGCAAATGCACCCCGAAACCCAACCCGACGCCCAAGGCACAAGTTAAACCGGCAATACGCCCACGGCTTAATGTTTGCTGGGATACAAAAATAAAATCCGGACCGGGAGAAATTGCGGCTAACAGATGAATTCCCGTGATAACCAAAAAGCCTTGCCAAAAATCCAATGTTTCAATTCCTTGTTAAATTTGCAAAATATTGTCAGAAACAGACCGCTTGTATCGCTTTCCTTTTGAATCAAAAGAAAGTGGCTTAATCCGGTGAATAATACAGTTTACCGATTTCAATTCGCTGACGCCCCGTTTCCAAACGCCATTTATTAGAATCACGTAACGAATACACACAACCACAATATTCTTGCTGATAAAAACGTTCACGTTTGCTGATTTCGATCATCCGCTGTGAACCGCCGTTTTTACGCCAATTGTAGTCCCAATAAACCACATCATCGTAAGCCGCTGCCGCACGGTGTCCGCAACCGTTGATTTGGTTCATATCTTTCCAACGAGAAATACCTAAACAGCTAGTAAAAACAGGATAGCCATTTTCGTGAGCATATTTTGCAGTTTTCTCAAAACGCATATCAAAGCACATCGTACAACGAATACCACGCTCCGGCTCCCACTCCATGCCTTCCGCTTTTTTGAACCACTCTTTGCGGTCATTTTCATAATCGTCATCGACATCAATAAACGGAATACCGTGTTTTTCGGCAAAACGGATATTTTCTTCTTTGCGTAGCAGGTACTCTTTCAATGGATGAATATTCGGGTTGTAGAAGTAGATCGCAAATTCAATCCCTGAAGCGTGAATAGCTTCCATTACTTCACCCGAACAAGGAGCGCAGCAAGAGTGTAACAAAAGCTTGTTATGTCCATTTGGAAGTTCAAGTTTCTCACGCACAAAAGGGGCGTTCGGATCTTTGCCTTTGCGGGTTAATTTGCGTTTTTGTTGTAACGCTTCTTTGTGGGCTTGGGGTTGGTTTGTTTGTTCTGTCATTTAAAAGCTCAAAATATAAATTTACTTCGATCTAGCTCCCCTCTTTAGCAAAGAGGGGCTGGGGGAGATTTGTCACAAGCAAAAAACGAAGAAAATAATAACTTAGTCAAAATAGAACGTATCTATTTCGCTCTCACTTCGTCATCATCGTCTGCCAAATCTCCCCTAACCCCTCTTTGCTAAAGAGGGGGATCTTTTTGACAGTACGCAATGCTCATTTAATAAGAACGATCCACCGACAAATACGCCAATGAGATCAACGCTTGTTTATATTCACTTTCCGGCAAAATAGCAATCGCATCAACGGCTTTCTGGGCTTCCTGTTTGGCTCGTTCCATAGTGTAATCTAAGGATTTATGTTCTGCCATAATCGCTAAAATTTCGTCTAAGGCTTCACGTTTTCCACCTTGTTCAATCGCTTCACGGATCAATGCAGCTTGTTGCGGATTACCGCTTCGCATTGCGTGTAGCAATGGCAAGGTTGGTTTACCTTCCGCTAAATCATCACCGATATTTTTGCCTAATTGCTCAGCATTCGCACTGTAATCTAAAATATCATCGACCAGTTGGAATGCCGTACCAAGATAGCGACCATAATCACGCATCGCAATCACTGAGGCTTGATCCGCACCCGATACAATCGCAGAGCATTGACTTGCGGCTTCAAACAGACGAGCGGTTTTACTGTAAATCACCTGCATATAATTGGCTTCGGTGGTTTCAGGATCGTTGACATTCATTAACTGCTGAACTTCCCCTTCGGCAATCACATTTGTTGCATCAGACATCACTTGTAACACATCAAGAGAACGCAAACTTGCCATCATTTGGAACGCACGGGTATAGATAAAATCGCCCACCAATACACTTGCAGCGTTACCAAAACGGGAATTTGCCGTTTCACGTCCGCGACGCATATCCGATTCATCGACCACATCATCGTGCAACAGCGTTGCAGTGTGGATAAACTCAATAAAGGCTGCACAAGTAATATGCTCACGTCCCTGATAACCGACGGCATTTGCCGCCAACACCGCAATTAACGGGCGAATGCGTTTACCACCGCCGCTAATGATGTAATGTCCGAGCTGATTAATCAGCACGACATCCGAATTGAGTTGAGCAAGGATAGCCTGATCGACCGCTTGCATATCTTTCTTGGCAAGAGCTGAAATTTGTTCAAGTGACAACTGCATTTTCATTAATATTATCTTTCGTTTGCAAAATAAGGCTGGATTTTACCTTAATGTGTAGAGGTCATCAAAATAAGAATGTCAAAAGTCAGCCATTTTAGTGAAAATAAGGGGATATTTTACAATATCCCCCGTAATAAACCTTATGAAGCGGAAACGGCTATCGGCTCGACTTTTGCTAATTTCACCATATTATCGCTGACTTCAAGAATCGTCACGTT
Organism: Glaesserella sp.; assembly: GCF_041814905.1. Taxonomy (NCBI): domain Bacteria; kingdom Pseudomonadati; phylum Pseudomonadota; class Gammaproteobacteria; order Pasteurellales; family Pasteurellaceae; genus Glaesserella; species Glaesserella sp. The sequence continues at coordinate 5,991 of NZ_JBGXYA010000020.1, forward strand.
CAGATTAAATAACGTGAACCGGGTATCCTCATCGGGAATTTTTTCCAAATGTTCCAAAATTAACCCGTTAAAGGTTCTGGCTTCGTCTAGCGGTAAATTCCAATCGAACAGTTTGTTAATATCCCGTAAATTCGCGGAGCCTTCAATCAATACCGAACCGTCCGATTGCGGTTTAATTTCCTCTTCTAAAGAAGGTGCCGCCGATGTCGTGAATTCACCGACGATTTCTTCAAGAATATCTTCCAACGTCACTAAGCCTTTAATATCACCGTATTCATCAACAACCAATCCGATACGTTCTTTATTGGTTTTAAAATTCATCAGTTGAGTGGTAAGCGGCGTGCCTTCCGGAATGAAATACGCCTCATCCACCGCCCGAACCAATTGCTCTTTAGTAAATTCATTGCGTTCTAACATTAAACGGAACGCTTCCCGTACACGTAGCATTCCCAATATGTTTTTATCCATATTGCCTTTATAAATCACCACGCGGGCATGAGCGGCACCGGTTAATTGGCGCATGATGGCTTTCCAATCGTCATCAATATCGATCCCACCGATATCATTACGCGGAACCATAATATCGTCAACAGTGACTTTCTCCATATCCAAAATCGACACCAACATGTCTTGGTGCGAAGTCGGAATAAACCGCCCGGCGTCCAATACCACACTACGCAATTCTTCCGCGCTCATACCTGTTTTCTCGGATTGGCTAATACGTAATAACTTCATTAAACCATTGATGATACTTTTCATCAAGAAAACAATCGGCAGTAAAATTTTCTTTAACGGCATCAGAATATGGCTGGCGAAAAAACCGACCCGTTCAGGATAAATTGCGGCGATGGTTTTGGGCAAAATTTCAGAGAAAACCAACATCACAATCGTTAATAAACCCGTTGCGATAGCCACCCCTGCTTCCCCTGACAGTTGCATACCGATAATCGTGGCAATAGCCGACGCAGCGATATTAACCACGTTGTTACAGACAAGGATCAGGCTTAATAACACATCGGTTTTCGATAAGAGCTTTTCCGCTTTGCGCGCACCTCGGTGACCTTTTTCGGCAAGGTGTCGCATACGATAGCGGTTTAACGACATCAGCCCTGTTTCAGAACTGGAGAAAAAAGCGGAGAGAATAAGTAAAATGACAAGAGCAATAAATAAACTACTCAGGGGGATACTTTCCAAAGTTGAAGTCCTATATTAATTAATCAACAAGCGGTCAGATTGGGCAATTTTTTTGCAATTTTAGAATACCTCTTACCGCCGCGACAAGCAGTGCTTACACCACCCGACTACCGAAATACGCAATAGTGAGCAATATCATACCTGAAATTGAGTAAATTAGCACCCGCTTTCCACGCCAATTCAACTTCCATTGCCCCAGCAACAAGATGTTATACACAATCCACGCCATAAACGAAAAGATCGCTTTATGAATATGTTCCGGTGAGAAAAAATTATGTAGGTAGAACATTCCGGTAATCAACACCAATGTTAATAAGCCTTGAGCAATCAGGGTTAAGCTAAAGAAATGACGTTCAACCGTCATTAACGGCGGTAACAACGGAGAAAACATTAAGGTTTTATTTTTAAGACGGGTATCCAACCATTTAAGCTGAAAAGCATAAAGCAACGCAATAAAAAACAGCGCATAAGAGAAAGTGGCGATAGCCAAATGAAACATGAGCCCTGTATTTTCTGCAATCTGCTTAATAAAATGCCCCGGTACAAAACTGGATACCGCCACCGTCACCATATTCAAAATATAGATAACCGACAACGGAAACCAGATCGTTTTCCATTTTGGTAATGCGAGGGTGCCGATTAGCGCCATAATGAGGCTAATCAACGAAGCAACATTGGCAAGGGTAAAGTTTTGACCGTATTGTTGCCCTGCAAGCTGTTGGTAAAGATTAGCAATATGTAAGCCACAAGCAATCACGCCCACGATAAAAACCGTTTTAATGCTGATTTGATTTGAAATATACGGCTTATGTTCTTTATTGCGAATTGGCGCAATCCAAGTTAAAACGCCTAGATGTAGCGCTATCATATAAGCAATAAGAGTTAAAACAGCCAATAACATTGTCATCTCTCAAAACAAGAATAGTTTGCAATAGTCGGTAAGGTATCAGTTTTATGGTTTTTTTTCTATGGAAAAAGGGAAAAAATTTGACGTTCCGCAAGCTGCATTACTTTCCATTAATGCTTCCACTTCTTTCGGTATGGCTTTGGGTTTAGGAATTAGAATTTGTTTATGACGTTGTAGTTCGCCCTTTTCTAATACAATGCAACTTTTGGGTACTTTGAACAGTTTACTTAAAAACTTGAGTAAGTGAGCATTAGCTTGCCCTTCAACAGGTGGGGCGGTAATCGTAATTTTCAGCTCATTATCGTGCAAACCAACAATTTGGTCGCGGCTTGCTTTCGGTTGTAAAAAAATCCGCAGGCGGATGCCTTGCGGATTTTCACAAAATTCGACCGCTTGCATTATGCTAATGTCCATAATTGCCCGAACACTTGGTAAAACAAGCCGTTCAGGAAAATCAAAGCAAAACCAAGCACCATCACGGAAAAATCTAACATCCCCGTTTTCGGTAAAATTTTACGAATCATCCCCAACACCGGTTCGGTGATTTGAGCGACAGTGTAATCTAACGGATGATTGCCTTGCGTTACCCAGCTCATCAATGCACGAATTAAGGTCGTGAAAAAGAGAATCTGCCCGAAGGTTTTCACTACGCTGAGCAATCCGATCAACACTGCTCTCGGTAAATCCAAACCGAGCAACACAAACAGCAATGTTACG
>NZ_JBGXYA010000021.1:0-100103 GCF_041814905.1 Glaesserella sp.
CAAACTTAACCGTATTGGCAACTGCCATTACGAATACGACAACGCCGGGCGTTTAACTGAAAAAACCGAATACCGCGACGGCTTCCGCCACAAAACCACTTATTTCCACTGGAACGGCAACAATCAGCTGGAAAGTGTGACCAACGCACAGGGCGAAGTGTGGTACTATAAATACGACGCCCTCGGCAGACGAATTGAAAAAGCCTGCCCTGAACGCCATACGCGAACCGGTTACGTATGGGACGGCGACCAAATCGCTTACCAATACACGGAAAAGCAAGGTAAACGGGAAAGCCACCGCCACAGCGTGTTTAACGGTTGGGAGCTGATAGCCCAACAAGACGGTTACTTCAAACACGACCTGCGCACCAACGAAAAAACCTGGACGGAAGAAACCCATTACGCGGTCAGTCAGCCAAACGGACAAGTGCTGGCGCTATTTAACCCGCAGGGCAAACGCACCTGGCGCAAACAACCGACCAGCTTGTGGGGATTGCCGTTACTCAATCATTGGGAACGCAAACAAAGCGAGCCGATTAACCCGAATCTGCTGTTTGCGGGGCAATATTATGACGAAGAATCGAACCTAGCGTATAATCGTTTTCGTTATTACGACCCGCAGAGTGGAAACTACCTCACGTCAGACCCAATTGGGCTGAATGGGGGTGAAACGCCTTACGGGTATGTGCATAATCCGATGGGATGGGTGGATCCGTTTGGGTTGGCAAAATGTCCTTCTAAGTATAGTCATTTAACCAGAGAACAACGTCAAGCTAGAATCAATGAATTAGCGGAAGCCAATGCTCATAGACGATTACAAGAAATGCAAGCACAAAATCCAAGATCACATTTCTTAGATAGGCATGGTGCTCAGACCACATTGCAACAACAGCAAGTGAGAGCTCAAACGGGGCTTAATCCTGAAGGTAGTCAAGGTCGAGTACCTCCAGCAGCAACTAGATTCTTATCTCATAGAGATCAACTGAATGCTATTCAGAGAGCTCAGACTATTTATAGACAAACTGGTAAACCTGCTCCAAGTGTTCGTTTTACATCAGTTGTTGGTGAAGGCTATAGAGGTACGCAGTATTTTCAAACCCAACAGGCTAAAGTAGTCTTTAGAGGAAGTGAAAATGATATAATTACTGCATTTCCTGAGTGAATTAATTTATTTTGAGGAATATATGATGTTTAAAATAAATATTTTATTAGATGATATTGATGATTATACCAAATATAAGTTTTATAAAATAAAAGAAAGGAATAAGGATTTTAAATTGGAGTATATTATATTGGAAGATTTATTCGTTTATTTTGATATAAATGTGGTAGATGATGAGCTCGTAAGTAAATTAGATTGTGGTGAGTTGGATTTTAACAATCAAAGCGACATAAGGATAATTTTTGATGAATATATAAAAAATATTTTTTTATCTTTTGGTGCTAAAAGACAAAAATTAATAATTGGCTCTTTGAAAAATCTAGTTCAAGATGGGGATTTTAATTTTTTATTGCTTGATGAAAATAAAATTTTTTATAATGAGATAAATAATATAGAATTTTTTATTAAAGAGACTATCAATTTACTTGAAAAATATCAAGAGGAAGATCAAAAATCTGTGACAGATTAAATTTTACGAGATGGCGATTCCCAAACATTTCAAATGCTAAACAATATGCAGAACAAACAAAAGATTTCCTTCATAACTGACCATTTCAAAGGACTGCCCGCAACAACACCTTAGAATTGAATACCTGTGGGATGGCGACCAGCTTGCCTTTATCCAAACCTTCAAACAGGGTAAACTCCACAGCCATCGGCACAGTGTGTTCCATGGTTGGCAGTTGATTGCGCAACAGGATTACTACAGCGAATTCACTCAAAACTACTTCGGCAACCACACCGAATGGAAGCATGAAACCAGCTATGCCATCACCCAACCGAACGGGCAGGTACTAGCCCTGTTCAACCCACAGGGTAAAAAGGTTTGGGCAAAGGAAAAAGGCACTCTTTGGGGTTTGTTATTCCCGAATGACTACCGCAAAACCAGCCCACTGGACCCACAACTGCTGTTTTCAGGGCAGTATTATGACGATGAAAGTGGGTTGGCGTATAACCGCTTCCACTATTACGACCCGCAGAGTGGAAATTACCTGTCCAGCGACCCGATTGGGCTGAATGGGGGTGAAACGCCTTATGGGTATGTGCATAATCCGATGGGTTCAATAGATCCTTTTGGTTTAACTAGCTATACCCCACCAGGTAAAAAGTCTTCCTATTTTGCAACAAGTAGAAAAGAAGCTTTGAATAAAGCAAAACGAGATGCAGGTATTCCGAAAACTCAACATCCATATAAAGTTGAGAAAGTTAACCTAAAAGATGGTTATGGAGATTTTGTACGAAAAAATAATGGAGAAAAAGTTACAGCTAGACAATATTATTACAAGAATAGTAAAGGTGATGATATTGTTATACAAGAACATAGCTTAGGTCATGCTAAAGCAGCAGCAGGAAAGGGAAAAGAGCCGCATTTTAATGTGAGACCAATAGATAATCTTGATACTGGTTATTATTTGGGTACATACGGACATTATAATTTCTAATTATGAGGATACTTATGAAACTACTGGACATTATTGAAAATAATACATTTATAGATAAGTTATACCCATATGATATTAATACTTTTTTTATACCAAAGATAAATATAAGCACTTTTAACGCAGGACATACAACATTCTTTTTTCATATAAAGGAAAAGCCAGCAATAAAAATTAACAAAAAAGGAGATTGGGGAAATGACTACTCAGTAGTTGTTCTAGAATTATCTGCAAATTTAAATGAATTAAACATAACAAATATACGTAATTTTAAATATGAAAAAATACATATAGAGTTCAAAGATAATATATTACTTCTTACACAAGAAGGGGATAATTTCTCTTTCAACTGTAAAATTGATGGAAAATTTTATTTTCAAGGATTATCTACTTATATGGAATGATAGTCTCCTCCGATAGCGCAAATATCCACACTTGCGCTTGGTTTTTTAACGTTAAAATCCTCTTAACTCACTAAAATACAAGCGGTCTGTTTTCACCTGAAATTTGCAAATTTCCAAGTGAAACTGACCGCTTGTTATTGACACTAACAACGTAACATAACGGTTAGATTGGGAACGCAAACAAAGCGAGCCGATTAACCCGAATCTGCTCTTTACCGGACAATACCTTGACGACGAAAGCGGCTTGGCGTATAACCGCTTACGCTATTCCGACCTGGAAAGCGGGAATTACCTGACCAGCGACCCGATAGGGTTAAATGGGGGTGAAACGCCTTATGGGTATGTGCATAATCCGATGGGATGGGTAGATCCGTTTGGGTTGGCTATTTGTTCCGCACGCTATGGACGCTATAAGGATTTAAGAAAAATTGGATATTCTGCAAAAGATGCAGCAAGGTTGTCTCGTAGTGCGCCAGATCAACTATTAAAAAATGGTAAGATCGATTATACAGAACTCCAAGATTGGGCTAGAGTAAATGGATTACAAAATTCTTGGCATCCTAACCCACAAAAATTCCCAACTGGAGGATTTAAATATCAAACAGGGCAATATAGTGCTCATGGACATGGAGCCAACCCTACCGCACAAGTTCAATATCCAGGTTCAAATGCAGCCATGGGACCTACGGTTAGTATTAAAGGTCCCCAAGGTAATTTGCGCACTGATGGAACTTGGGGAACTTTTAGTTCTGATCCTAATGGTGCACATATTCCACTTATAAATTCACCATTCTAAATAGAGGAACATATGCTAATAGATTTTCTATATAAAAAATTAATAAATTTACCTACTATTATTAATATAAATGATGAGATTTTTTTTATTAATGAGCTTCAAAAAGCAAATATAGATGACATAAAGATTAATATGGATAAATTTATTTCTATATTAGAGTTATTACAAACTTCACATCAAGAAAATGGGATATTTGAGGTTACATCTGAAAATGTAGATATTTTTTTTAATTTTGTTTTTTGGATTAAAGAAATTCAGGCTAAAACTGGATTTAATATAGATAAATATACGGACGGCTTTGATACAAATTTTGATGGAAGCCTAAAAATTTAAATATATTTTTCCTTTAATGGTACGAGTGTCTCATTCGTACCCCAAAAGTGCTCAATTTACTCCCAAAATACAAGCGGTCTGTTTTCACCTGGAATTTGCAAATTTCAAGTTAAAACTAACTTTGCCGAGCTGAATCGTCGTTATCAGTATGACAAAGCACTGAATACCACCGCGATTAACGATAAACACGAACAGCTCCGGTTTGTGTTGAATAAAAATAACCAAATTACCGTGGTGCGCAATCAACACGGCGAGCAGGAGCGTTATTGATACGACGAATGCGGCTATTTGACTTATCAGGCGCAGGCGGAAAACGGCTTTGTGCGTGACCCGTTCAGCCACGGTTATCATGAGCAACGCATGGTCGAGCATGCGGATGTTTACCAAACGGGGCATAAGCTTAATCGGATTAACGACCATCACTACACTTATGACAACGCAGGGCGTTTAAGCGAAAGCACACTGATTCAGCACGGCTTCCGCCAAAAGACGACCTATTACCGCTGGAACGGCAACAACCAGTTAGAAAGCCTGACTAATGCGCAGGGCGAGGTGTGGTATTACAAATACGACGCACTCGGGCGGCGAATTTCAAAGGACTGCCCGCAACAGCACCTTAGAATTGAATACCTGTGGGACGGCGACCAGCTTGCCTTTACCCAAACCTTCAAACGGGGTAAACTCCACAGCCATCGGCACAGTGTGTTCCACGGTTGGCAGTTGATTGCGCAACAGGATTACTACAGCGAGTTCACTCAAAACCACTTCGGCAACCACACCGAATGGAAGCATGAAACCAGCTATGCCATCACCCAACCGAACGGGCAGGTGCTAGCCCTATTCAACCCACAGGGTAAAAAGGTTTGGACAAAGGAAAAAGGCACGCTTTGGGGCTTGTTATTCCCGAATGACTACCGCAAAACCAGCCCACTGGACCCACAACTGCTGTTCTCAGGGCAATATTATGACGATGAAAGCGGCTTGGCGTATAACCGCTTCCGCTATTACGACCCGCAGAGTGGAAATTACCTGTCCAGCGATCCGATTGGGCTGAATGGGGGTGAAACGCCTTATGGGTATGTATTAAATACATTAGATTGGGGAGACCCATTAGGACTTGCTAATTGTAGGATGCCAGATTGGATGCCAACAAAACGTGGTTATCAAAGACATCATATAGTTCCTTATTCTTTGAGAAACCATCCGGCATTTAAAAGAACTGGATTAGATATAAATTCTGCTTTAAATTTAATATATCTACCTGTAGCTAAAGGAATTCATCCAACTAAATCAATTCACAGTGGATGGTCTACAGCACATAAAATATATAACAATAAAGTTGGAAAAATGCTTGATATTGCAGAAAAGCAGAATTGGGGAGCAGACAAGATCTTAGAACAAATTAGAGAAATAAGAAAAGGATTAAATACTGGTACAATAGGAGATTTAATTTAATGCTTTATGAAATCGAAATGAAAACTAAATATGGTGATGGTTATTTATCAATTAAAAGTGATAGAAGCAATAACTATGAAATTGATCCTGAATATCCAAATTTATACAAGGCTATTGGAAGAACTGATGTTTTAAGAAATTTAAATGGTCATTTTCTTTTTTCCAAAAAATTGAAGGAGATTCTATCTCATAATAGTGCATTTGAGTTTAGTAGTGTAAATATATTTTATAAAGAGGAATTAATTTCTGGTGACTATTATTTAGTAAAAATATTAAATAAAATAGAATTAATTGATTATGAAAATAGCACTATTAATGGTAATCCATTCTTTGATACAGTTGTTTTTAAACTCAATAACATTGCATCTAATGATCTTGTTGTTATGGATAAAGATAATGAGTGCTATATTTATTACACAGATAAGTTTCATGATCTTGTTATATCTAATAATATTGATATAGATTTAATAGAAGTGTTATAAGCATAAATATTCAAATAAAGTATAGACGGAAATAGTTATATTTTATTCCAAAAACTAACAAGCGGTACGTTTCTTAAAGAAATTTGCAAAATTTTTGTTGAAACTGACCGCTTATTTTTATGACACAGCCAGCACCACAGCGTGTTTAACGGTTGGGAATTGATTGCCCAACAAGACGGTTACTTCAAACACGACCTGCGCACCAACGAAAAAACGTGGACGGAAGAAACCCATTACGCGGTCAGCCAGCCAAACGGACAAGTGCTTGCGCTATTTAACCCGCAGGGCAAACCAAAGTCTCTTGCATACAACTATTCACCTTTTTATAAAGAATTAAGCGGCTCTTCTTTAGATATTTTGAAAAGTGGACTTCCTAAGAAACTTGATAATAATTACATATATTTCGGTGATAAATTTATTCAAAAGATAGAGAGATATGGGAAAACAGGTAAGCTAGCAGGAATCGACTACATCATTGAAAAGAAGGACAAAAGAAAAATTATTTCCGTTGATAATTTTAATGATATAGAAAAATATATTAAAGTATTATTTAACAATGGAGTTCCAACAGAAAGTTATAAAATAGATGATTGTGAAAATGGTTCTGCGACCATATATATATACAATAAAGAAAAAATATCTAAATCGCTATCTTTTTCCATGATTGATGGGCTTTCAATTAAAAATGAAACAATATATAACTATGATAAAGATGGCGTTCTAGATAATATACTTTCAATAGTAAATGGTCACCAAGGAATTATATATCAGAAATAATCCCACTATAGCGTAATCACCCTCTCTCGTACTCGGTTTTCTAAAGAAATCCTCTTCACTCACTAAAATACAAGCGATCTGTTTTCACCTGAAATTTGCAAATTTTCAAGTGAAATTGACCGCTTGTTATACTTTTTAAAATTTATTGTAGTCAGTAAAAAACGCACTAAGCATTGATATTAATCCTTAGTGCGTTTTTGATATAAATTATTTTAGCTTGTCATTTAAGACAATTAATCTTTTTTCTCGAAGGTATAAGCAAAAATCATAAATGAAAGCCAAGCAATAAGACCGCCGCCAATACTGGTTACTTGAGTTGAACCGGTTACGGCGAAAAGAATCGTTGTTACAATAAGTAAAACAGCGACAGCAACCCCGATACCTTTAGCTAAATTTAGCTTAGGTGAAATAGCTTTTTGACAATGAGGGCAAGTGGTTAAGTTTCTTGCATTAAGTAAAGATAAAACCGGAAGCTTTTTTTGGCAGTGCGGGCAAGTTGGGAGCATGATTTTTCCTTATATATTAATAAATGGATAAAGGGAAATAATTAATTTTAACGAATAGGTCAAAATTAAATATCGTAAAATATACATTAAGTATAACAAAAACAAATAAATAAGCAATGCACAATAAGTTTAGCAAATAATTTAGCTAATGATGTGACGAAATATCGTGCAAATATTTTTAGACTTATTTTTTCAAAAACAGATTCTGCGTGTTTTGATGAAACAGGAGGCAGATTAATCCGTTTATGCTATCATTAACCCATTCTACCAACATTCAAACTTTCTTATTGAACAGGTTGTTACCACATTCACGAGTTAACCTTATGCAAAATAATATTTTAACGATTTCTCAGCTCAACTATTCTGTAAAAAATAGACTAGAAGCAGAATTTGGTCATGTTTGGTTAATTGGAGAAATTTCTAATTTTAGTCAACCGGTTTCAGGTCATTGGTACTTAACGTTGAAAGACGATAGGGCACAAGTGCGTTGTGCGATGTTCCGTATGAAGAATATGCGGGTTAATTTCCGTCCTCAAAACGGTATGCAAGTGTTAGTTCGAGCCAGTGTCAGTTTGTTTGAACCGCGTGGAGATTATCAGGTTATTATTGATAGTATGCAGCCTGCCGGTGACGGTTTGTTGCAACAGCAATTTGAACGGCTAAAAATGAAATTAGCAGAAGAAGGGCTGTTTGCTCAGGAGAAGAAGAAACCGATTCCCTCTTTTGTTAAACGTGTCGGAATCATGACTTCGTCAAGCGGTGCGGCGTTGCAAGATATCTTAAACATTCTAAAACGTCGAGATCCCAGTTTGCACATTGTTATCTATCCGACTTTAGTACAGGGAAAAGAAGCCGCACAGGATATTGTGAATATGTTGCGAATTGCGAACCTGCGCCGTGAATGTGATGTGCTGATTGTCGGTCGGGGGGGCGGATCGTTGGAAGATCTTTGGTGTTTTAATGAAGAGAGTGTTGCTCGTGCTATATTTGATTCTCAAATTCCGATTATCAGTGCCGTCGGTCATGAGACCGATGTGACTATTGCCGATTTTGTCGCAGATTTGCGTGCACCAACCCCATCTGCGGCGGCAGAGCTGGTCAGTCGTGATCAACGGGAGCTTTATCGTCAGCTACAACATCAGGCAGATAAGGCGAGCATGGCATTTGATCGTTTATGGAGTGAAAAAGTAAGCCGTTTTGAACGATTAAAGTTACGTTTAAACGCACAGCACCCGATGCGCCAAGTACAGCAAAGGCAACAGCAATTAAGCCACGCGCACCATCGTATTGGGCAGGTTGTGGCGAATATGCTGTTTTACCGTACTCAGAAGCTGTTACAGCTCAAGCAGCGATTGCAGACACAGCATCCACAGCGTAATTTAACAAGACAACAACAGCAGCTAACGCTATTTCATAAGCGAATTATCCATCAGTTTGAGCAGCTTATGTTGCGTAAAACAGCGCATTGGGAAACCGTGGTGCAGCGTGTGGAACGTAATCCGTTGCCTCATTATTTGGCTCAGCACCGCCGTCGATGGGATAGTTTAGAACAACGTTTAACGTATTCGTTAGAGAAAAAAATGCAGCGGAGTCAGCAATCATTTCAGCAACTTTGTATGCAACTAGACAGTTTGAGTCCGCTTAAAGTCCTTTCAAGAGGGTATTCCGTCACACAAAATCAAGAAGGTAAAGCGTTGGTTTCCGTTGATAGGGTAGTGATCGGGGAATTGATCACCACCACCTTGGAAAAAGGGCGGTTAATTAGCCAAGTAATAGATAAACAGTCTTGATACAAGCGGTCTGTTTGCGCTAAAAATTTACAAATTTCTTTTCCTTTAAAAATAAATGCACTTGTTTCGTGAAAACAAGTGCATTTTTAGTTTCAAGCTGTTTATTACATTATAGTCGTCGGGGTATTATCTACCGGCAACGTGCTATTAACTGCAAGCGTTGTATATGATAATGAACCTACCGAGATATCGCTGAAGCCGGTATCTCCGCCCAATGAAAAGGTGGATGTGAGTACTTCTGCATAAGAAATATTGCTTGAGTCGTCATCCACATTCGGCTCTTTTAATTTTACTGCGTCAGAAACCTCATCTGGCATACTGGACGTTAAACTGTATTTGTTGGTTTTTAACGCATTTTTATCAACAATATTCACTCCTGCGTATCGACCGGTTAATAAAGCGATACTTGCTGGGTTTTGGTTTTGGTTATAAATCGTATTATTTTCAAGAATGAGATCCGATTTTTCTTTTCCTACCCCATTAATACGGAAAACTGCAGTATTAATTGAACCTTCTAACTCAAATACATTGTTTCGAATCGTATAGGTTTCTGCATTACCATAAACTTCAATCGCTTCCGCATCGTTGTTGGACGCTTGTTTCACCAAGACGATATTATCTTCAATATTGACAGAACCTCGAAGTGTCATTGCTTTATTTGGATCGACAACATTACGTTTGGTTGTTGCATTGTAGGTCATATACGCGGAATCTTGTACATAAATCGGTACACCGCCAGATACTTTATTTAGCACCGCCGTATTGTCGGAGACATTAATTGTGCCTGAGCCTAGTCCGCTAATACCATTGGTCTTAGTCGTATTATTTAATATACCGACAATGTAGCTTGCCGAATCGCTTTCTACAATCTGGTTATTACTAATGTCTAGTGTATAGTCGAGCAAGGCTTCTTGATTGCGGAACTCAATTCCGAAGGTTGCTGTTTTATATTTTGTGTTGACCAAACTTAAACCTTTGATGGTATTGTCGCTGATAATATAAGTTCCACCATCGGAAATTTTATGGCTATTCAGATTAATACCGTTGTTATTGGATGTAAGTTGGATAGCCGTATAGCTGTAATAATCACCACGAACCGAAGCCGCATTTCCTGCACCGAAGTCATCGACGGTTAAAACGAACGATGGATCTTGCACAATAGTGTTATTTTTAATCGTAACGTCATCCATAGTATAGTGGCGGTTATACACTGCGATACCGAATTGGCGGTCACCGATTGAGGTGTTCCCTTCTACGGTGATACGGTTTCCGTCATGGATATCTAATCCTTTACGATAGTTATGATCGGTGGTGTTATTGAGATATTTAATATCGTAGTTATAAGCTCCGGCACTGGCTGCAATACCATAACCTGTTCCGCCATCTTTAATGTGTCCGTTATAACTTGCAAGATTACCTTCTGCAGTAAAGTCTTTTTGATAGCCGAAGAGCAAACCGGCAACACGATTATCATGTAAATAACTATTAATTACTTTATTGCCTTCACCTAAAGGTAAATGCTGATAAGAGTCATCAATTTCGCCACTGCGGATAAGATTTACATAATTGTTGTTACCTGAGATATTTGGATCATCTTTAAGTGCATCACTGGATGTAAAATAGATACCGGCACGATTTGCTCCACTGACTTCAACACGTTGAATGGTAATATGATCAGAATCAGTTACAACGATTCCGTTGATTTTACCAAAATAACTGGAATTTTGGTCACTGTTAGCATAGAAACGGTAAAAGTCGCTTGCTTTTTTATGCAAATATTCTACTGATAAGTCACCAATAATTTTATCTTTCTGCCCTTTAATCAATATACCGGCATATTTGTCAACATTGTCCGTATTGGTATTTGAGTTAAAGATGTCATTCATTGCTTGCTCTTTATAGAACGTAATCAATGTTTTCGCAACAGTTTGTCCGTTGCTTGGGGCATCGGTTCCGTTAATCCGTCCATTTCCTTCCCCGAAAAGAGCCGTTACATTTGCATAGGTATTATCCCATACAATTTGATCGCTGATATATAGCTGTCCGCTTAATTTAACGGCGACACCTAGCTCATTAGCTTTGGATAAAGCGGCTTTAATTGCGGCAAGGCTATCTGTTTTACCTGTAGGATCCGTTCCAAAATCACTGGCTTTGATAAATTTTCCGTATTCGGAATGCAGGTAAATTGCCGGCGTTGAACCTGACGCTTTGCTAAAGACTACTTCGGTAGATATTTTGGCAGTAGTTGATGATTGTGAATTAAGTGAGGCAGTATCAAGGACAATAGCTGATTGAGGAATATCGCTACTTGCCACTTCTTCAGTTAATGAATCTACAGATGATACTTCTTCGTTAGGAACAAATATTTCGCTGTTCGTATTAATTGCGGGCATTTCTCCTACAGATGGCATTGTGCTAGTTTCTGAAGATGTTGCCACACTATCTAAAACCACGAATTCTTCCGCTTTTGCCTCAATGGAAGAGAAGGATATTGATGTCGCTTCTTCATCCTTAGCGACAGTTATTTCGTTGTCGATCAGATCAGAGGATAAGGGCGCCGATTCGCTTGCAGCAACACTATCAGTAATGTTGTCTGTTGCGTTCTCGGTTTTTGCCGTATTAGAAAGGATTAATTCACTGTTGGACTTATCTGCAGCAAATGTTGCTACTAAATTATCGCTATCCGCCGTTTTGGTTAGTGTTGTACCCGCAGCAGATGAACTACCACCACCTCCGGCAGATGCGCCTGCAATTAAGCCTAAACCAGCGATACCGCCTAATACTTTAAATAATGTGCTACCCATAAACCCACTGTCTGTTTCGGTTGCAGTTGCAACAGCAACTTGATCCGCTGTTAGTATATCACTTACTGATTTAACGGTAGATACCTGTAAGTCGTTAATAGTTCCGTGATGAAGATAATATTCTTCAATAACGATGTCCGGTTGCGGGGTATTGTTGTCTTTTGTGCTAATGTAAAGATCATCTCCAACACGTTGAAAGGTGAGATCTTCGATTTTTTCGCCTGTTTCTAAATCCGTTAACTGATAATTAACGTCTTTTAGTGCTTTTAAACGTAACGCATTTCTTGCAGTTTTAGGCTGTGTGTAACTACTCATCTGGGGTGCACCATTCGTGGTTGAATTGGCAGCAACACTAATTCCATATTTTTCCATATGTTTGTCTCCTTTTAAAAGTTTTGTAGTAGTTAATGGTCATTGTGAAAGATTTTTGATAGTTTTTAACGATTAATAATAATTATTTGCTATAAATTTATTGTGATTTACGCTTCTTATGTGAATATTGGTAATTAAGCGTAAATTTAAATCAATTGTTGACAAATTAACTTACAAAAAATTTACTAAAAATTGTATACGATTGCAAATTTTTTATGTATTCTTGACATTGTTTTCAATAAAAAAGTGCATGGAGGTCATTTTTTATGCAAAATTTACATTATATCAAGTTGTTAGCTCTTGTTTTTACGTTTTTTAGTGGTTTTGTAAATGCAAATTCTCTTAAATCACTTTTACAAAGTACTTTACAGACAGCTCCTGAAATTTTAGAAGCAGAAGCCAATGTTGACGCTTCTTCAAACCGGACTGAGCAAGCAAAGGCTGGACATTGGCCAATTGTTTCAGTAACCGGAAATAGCATTCTTAATCAGTACCACAGAAACAGCTCTGACAGTAAAAGTAGATTTACTCCGGGGGTTAAGGCTGAGATGAATTTATATGCTTTCGGAGCAATTGATAAAGAAATCGAAAGAAATGTGAAGGAAGAGGAGTTCTATCAACAAAAATACGTTTCAACTCAAGAAGAGTTGGCGTATACGGTTTCTCAACTTTATTTACAAGCATTAAATCTTAAAAATGCGATTAAAGTGATGAAAGACAGTTTAGCCAGACATAAAAGTATTCTAGGTAGTATTGATGTCATCATTGACAATGATGGTGGTCGTTTGTCGGAGTATGTGCAAGTTGAAGCGCGTATGCTCGCGGTTGAACAAAATATCAATCGCTATAACAAACAGTTAGCGACTACGTTAAATTCATTATCAAAGTACAGTAACAGTAAAATTACAGAAAAAAGCTTGAAAGATCCTTTTCTGGGCTTAACCGATAATTTGCTACAGCAAAAATATACCAATAAAGATAAATCGCAAAATCCATCATATAAAGCACAACAAGCAGAGCTTGAAGCTAAGCGTTTAGCTGTCGAAGCGCAGAGTAAAAAAGATTTACCTAAAGTTAATTTGGTCGGTTATGCCACCAGAGATGATCATTATATCGGTGTCGAGGTTTCGTGGGATATTGTTAATAGAGGCAGTCGTTACTCGGTACAAGAAAAAGAAATTGAAGCCTATGCGGCGCGTCAACGTTTAGATCGCCTATCACGTGATATTGACGAAATTTCACAACAGTCTCTGATTAACATTAAAGAAAGCCGTGCACAGCTTAAGACATTGAAATCACAGATCAAAGCATCTGCGAAAGTTGTTGATTTTTATCAAATGCAATTTGATATTGCTCGTCGTACTTTACTGGATGTTCTTAATGCCGAACGTGATTTAGCTGAAGTTGAGTTGGCTCATGTTAATGCCGAATCGGATCTTTCAATGGGCATTTTAGACTACTTATATTCACAAGGTGCGATAGCGACTTGGTTAAACAGTAAATAGTAAATAAAAGGATGTAACAGACTATGAAACTGATTATTGAACATTTATCAACAATGACCCGACTGCTCGGGGCACATCTCCCTAGCGCAACATTAACCGCACATGCAACACGGACGGATAGTATGGGGATTAATTTTCGTTCATTATCTGAATATTTACAGAGTGAAGGATTTAGTAACACCCTATCTAAACGTGCATTAAACGAAATTCCGCAGCTATCGGTTCCGGTATTACTCTTCTTAAAGAATGAAGAAGCGGCATTGATTACTGAAATTCAAACCGATGAAAACGGACTACGCCAGTATAAATTGCATCATCCGGATAATGTTACCCAATGGGTGAGCGCAGAAGAGTTAAGTAAGACTTACTTAGGTACTTGCTGGTTTGTTAAACCGCGTGAAAGTATAGATACCCGTTCTGAATTACCGGAATATCAAATGCCGAAAGCGTGGTTTTTTAAGGTGATTTGGCGCTTTAAGAAATACTACTACCAAGTTATTCTTTCAACCTTTGTCATTAACTTTTTGGCTTTAGTCAGCTCATTATATGTAATGAATGTGTATGACCGTGTTATTCCGAACAAAGCGTATCAAACACTTTGGGTACTAAGCATAGGTGTCGTTTTGGCGATTATATTTGAGTTTATTGCCAAAATGATGCGGGCTTATTTAACGGATATTGCCGGTAAAAAAGCAGATTTAATCATCAGTTCTGCACTATTTCGACGGGTAATGGGATTGAAATTACAAGAACGCCCGGCATCATCTGGTTCTTATGCCAATAATTTGCGTGATTTTGAGTCGGTACGTGAATTTATGACGAGTGCAAGTTTATTAACTTTAGTGGATTTACCTTTTTTATTGCTGTTTGTGACGGTAATTTGGATGATTGGCGGTCCGTTAGCTTGGGTGCCGATGTTGATTATTCCAACCGTATTGATCGTTAGCTTAGCAGCACAAATTCCACTTTCCCGTTATATCAATGAGTCGATGCGTGAATCTTCACAACGTCAAGGTTTGGCGGTTGAAGCTATTGAGGGGATTGAAACCTTAAAAACCAATAATGCAATGAGTTGGGCGCAAAAGCGTTGGGATTTTTTCACTGCTAAATCGTCCGCTTCGTCAATTAAAGTGAAAAATATGAGTAACTTTGTGACGAATTTTACAACAGCAATGCAACAACTCAACACGGTATTTCTTGTCGTTGTGGGGACCTATCTGATTCACAGCGAATCACCGGAGAACAAAATTACGATGGGGGCGCTAATTGCATCGGTCATTTTATCAGGTAGAGCCTTAGCACCTTTAGGGCAAATTGCCGGTTTGGCGGTACGTTTCCAACAAGCTTGGTTAGCACTGAAAGGGGTAAATGGCATTATTGCACGTCCGATAGAGCGTGATACGGAACGTCGTTACATTAATTTAACCGATGTAAAAGGGCTGCTTCAATTTGAGAACACGGCGTTCTCTTATAGCAAAGAAAAAGAATTTATTCGTAATTTGAATATCACCATCAGACCGGGTGAAAAAGTCGGCATTTTAGGCAAAATCGGTAGCGGAAAATCCACGATCTTAAAGTTAGCTTCCGGCCTATATGAACCACTTAACGGCAATGTTACATTGGATAATATCGATTTACGCCAAATTGATCCGACATTGCTGCGTAATCAGGTACTTATGTTTGAACAAAATCCTCGTTTATTTCTCGGCACATTGCGTGAAAATCTGGAATTGTCTCAGATGGATAATTTTGCCGATGATCATGTTTTACTAGAGGCATTAACCCGTTTTGATTTGCTGGAATTAATTCGCAAACATCCGCGTGGTTTGGATATGCCGTTAGGGGAGAATGGGCTTGGTTTATCCGGTGGTCAAAAACAGATTATCGCACTTGCCAGAATGACAATGCGTTCACCTAAAGTGGCGTTATTGGATGAACCGACAACCGGTTTAGATACTGTCACTGAAAATCGTGCATTAAAAGCGATTGCAGGGTGGGCAAAGGACAAAACGCTTGTGGTAGTCACTCATAGACCACAAGTTTTACAAATTGTAGAGCGAATTATTGTGATGGATAACGGTAATGTCGTCATGGATGGTCCGCGGGATGAAGTGATCAAACGATTGTCCCAAAATGATAAATCTAAAAAAGCAGAATAAATCATCATGGAGGTAATAAAATGGAGACAAAAATGAGCGACGCTAAGATAGGAATGGTTGAACGCGTGAAAAATAAAGACTTAAAACTGTTAACGGATCTAAACGCAGCATTACAACAAGAGAGTCACAAATCGATATTTTTTAATATCACTTTGCTTTTTACCTTACTTGTTGCTTTCGTCGTTTGGGCTTATCACAGCCCAATCGAAGAAGTAACCAGAGGGCAAGGCAGTATCATCCCAAATAGCCGCGAACAAGTTATTCAAAGCTTGGATCCGGGGATTTTAAGTGAAATGTTAGTCAAAGAGGGCGATGTCGTTGAAAAAGGGCAGGTTTTATTAAAGTTGGACGATACCAGGAGTACCGCCATTTTACGTGAAAGCCAAGCCAAGGTAGAAAACCTGACTGCACAAGTGACACGTTTAAAAGCAGAAGCCTATGGTTTACCGTTGGAATTTCCGAATGAAGTTGCCGAGGAGCTACAAAAACGCGAAACAGCCATTTATCAAAGCAGAAAACAAGCAATGGAGCAATCGATTCAAGGTTTGGTTAGAAGCAAAAATCTACTGGAAAAGGAAGTCCGTATTGTTACACCTGTCGTTGCCAGAGGCGCGATGTCTGAAGTTGAGTTGCTCAAAATTAAACGACAAATCAGCGATTTGCAGTTACAAATTGTGGAGCGCCAAAATAAATATATCACGGATGCCAGTTTAGAGCTTACCAAGCTTGAAGCGGAATTATTCCAAGCCAGAGAAAATATGGCAATGCGAGCGGATCCGGTAGAACGTGCTTTTATCCGCTCACCGCTAAAAGGTATTGTTAAAAACATCCGAATTAATACTATCGGTGGGGTTATTAATGCCGGACAGGATATTATGGAGATCGTTCCGGTTGAAGATGCATTATTGGTTGAAGCTTATATCAGCCCAAGTGATGTCGCCTATGTGACACCGGGAATGCCGGCAGTGGTAAAATTAACGGCTTACGATTATGCTATTTACGGCGGTTTGAATGGGGTTGTCACATTACTCAGCCCGGACACGTTACAGGATAAAAAACGTGCGAGCGATTTAAAATTAAATGCCAACGAAGCTTTTTATCGTGTTTTGGTTCGTACGGATTCTAATAATTTAACGGATAAAAACGGAAAATCATTACCGATTATTCCGGGCATGATCGCTTCAGTCGATATTAAAACCGGCGAGAAAACGGTTTTTCAATATTTAGTTAAGCCAATTACCCGAATGAAGCAAGCGTTGCATGAACGTTAATTTGCAAATTTTCGGCTAAAACAGACCGCTTGTAACAAGCTTCACCTAACTGAGGAGTGGGTTAGGAAGAAGAGATACAAGCGGTCTGTTTGCGCAATAAATTTGCAAATCGATTATTCCGGACGCATACCTAATGTGTGGCAAATCGCATAGCTCAATTCGGAACGATTAAGCGTATAGAAATGGAAATCTTTTACTCCTTCTTTTGAAAGAATTTTCACCATATCCATCGCGATGCTTGCCCCCACGAGGTTACGTGTCGTTTGATCATCATCTAAACCTTGATACATTTTAGTCATCCAGCCTGGAATTTTCACATTGGTAATTTGGGCCATTTTTTCGAGTTGCTTGAAGTTGGAAACAGGCAGGATACCCGGCACAATTTCCACATCAATGCCGATAGTAGCACAGCGGTCACGGAAACGTAAGTAACTGTCGATATCAAAGAAAAACTGAGTAATAGCGCGGTTTGCTCCGGCATCAATTTTTTGCTTAAGATAAAGCAGATCCGATTGCGCTGATTTTGCTTCAGGATGAACTTCCGGATACGCAGCGACAGAAATTTCAAAATCCGCCACGTCTTTTAATAACGTGACCAAGTCTGAGGCATAAAACGGCTTTTTATCATAACCTGGCGGTTCATCACCACGTAACGCAACAATATGACGGATTCCGCTATCCCAATAATCTTTCGCAATCTGACGCAATTCATCCGGAGTTGCATCAATTCCGGTTAAATGAGGAGCGGCAATAATACCGGTTTCTTGTTGAATACTTTTCACAATCGAGTGAGTACGATTACGTTCACCTGAATTAGCGCCATAAGTGACAGAAACAAATTTCGGTTTGAGTACTTTAAGTCGGTGGATAGAATCCCACAATAAGGTTTCCATTTTTTCGTTTTTAGGCGGGAAAAATTCAAAAGAAACATTAATTTTGCCATTTAAGTCGGCAACACTTTGATTTAAAAGATCGATTTCTTTGGCGTAACTCATGGAGTCCTCTAGCATATTCGAATTTATGATTTTTGTGATGTTTAATTTGCACACTGCGCGTCTTTTTAGACGTTTAGATGGCTAAACTTTAAAGAGGAACGAATATGATGTCAATGATAATATTTTCATTTTTATATGAATTGCTTTAATACTTCTGTAAACAAAGCCGATCATAATCAATGCGACTGGGCTGGTAAGAGATCGTGCTAACTCGATGATTTTCACGATATTCGGTTGTACAATCACTTGCCTATCCTGTATTTTGAGCGTATTTTTAATATTCAGCAGCTATAGAGAAGAGAATTTTGTGATATTGTTAACAAATTGTAAAAATTTATAATGGTGTTGCTTGTTGTTTTTTTCTTCTTTGTTATGATTACCACCTACTTTTAACATTTATACCTATTATTTTTTTGAAGCGGAGATTGTTATTATGTCATTTCTAGCAGAATACCGAGCACTGGTTGAAGAACGTGCAAAACAAGGTATCGTGCCATTGCCATTAAATGCCGAGCAAACAGCGCAGCTCGTTGAATTACTGAAATCCCCACCACCTGATGAAGCACAATTCTTATTAGACTTGTTTGAAAACAGAATCCCAGCAGGTGTTGATGAAGCGGCTTATGTAAAAGCTTCATTCTTATCGGCTTTAGTGAAAGGTGATGTAGTCTCTCCGCTGGTTTCTCCACAATATGCAGTGAAGTTATTAGGAACAATGCAAGGAGGCTACAATATCGAACCGCTACTCAATGCGTTAGATAATCCGAACCTTGCTCCGCTCGCTGTTGAAGCGCTTTCCTATACACTATTAATGTTCGATAACTTTCACGATGTTACCGAAAAAGCCCAAAAAGGTAATCCTTACGCTAAACAAATTTTAGAATCCTGGGCAAATGCCGATTGGTTCTTATCCCGCCCTAAACTTGCCGAAAAAATTACCTTAACCGTGTTTAAAGTGACCGGTGAAACCAATACCGACGATCTCTCACCGGCACAAGATGCTTGGTCTCGCCCCGATATTCCATTGCATGTACTTGCGATGTTGAAAAATGAACGTGAAGGAATTGTACCTGACGAACCCGGAGTAATTGGTCCGATGAAACAAATTGAAAGCTTGAAAGAGAAAGGTTTTCCGCTTGTTTATGTAGGGGATGTTGTCGGTACGGGATCTTCACGTAAATCGGCAACGAACTCGGTGCTTTGGTTAATGGGTGATGACATTCCTTATATCCCGAATAAACGGGGTGGCGGTGTCGTTTTA
This sequence comes from Glaesserella sp., assembly GCF_041814905.1. NCBI lineage: Bacteria > Pseudomonadati > Pseudomonadota > Gammaproteobacteria > Pasteurellales > Pasteurellaceae > Glaesserella > Glaesserella sp. Next base: position 19,512 of record NZ_JBGXYA010000021.1, read on the forward strand.
GGCGGTAAAATTGCGCCGATTTTCTTTAATACGATGGAAGATGCGGGCTCATTACCGATTGAAGTGGATGTCAGTAAATTAGCAATGGGCGATGTTATTGACCTTTATCCTTATGCAGGCAAAATTTGTAAACATGGCACAGACGAAGTATTGGCAGAATTTAGTTTAAAAACCGATGTATTATTGGACGAAGTTCGTGCAGGTGGTCGTATCCCATTGATTATCGGTCGTGGTTTAACTCATAAGGCTCGTGTTGAACTCGGTTTACCTGAAAGTGAGGTGTTCGTAAAACCACAATCAGAAGTCGTTACAAGTAAAGGTTATACCCTTGCTCAAAAAATGGTGGGTAGAGCTTGTGGTGTAGAAGGCATCCGTCCGGGGCAATACTGCGAACCGCGTATGACGAGTGTAGGTTCACAGGATACAACCGGTCCGATGACCCGTGATGAGTTGAAAGATTTGGCTTGTTTAGGTTTCTCTTCAGATTTGGTTATGCAATCATTCTGCCACACCGCAGCTTATCCAAAGCCGGTTGATGTGGTTACACACCATACATTACCGGACTTTATTATGAATCGTGGTGGTGTTTCATTACGTCCGGGGGACGGTGTAATTCACTCATGGTTAAACCGTATGCTATTACCGGATACAGTTGGTACCGGCGGTGACTCTCATACCCGTTTCCCGATAGGTATTTCTTTTCCTGCCGGTTCTGGTTTAGTTGCATTTGCCGCAGCGACAGGAGTTATGCCACTCGATATGCCTGAATCGGTACTGGTTCGCTTTAAAGGTGAATTACAACCGGGTATTACCTTACGTGATTTAGTTCATGCTATTCCGTATTATGCAATTCAACAAGGTTTGTTAACGGTTGAAAAAGCAGGTAAGAAAAATATCTTCTCAGGTCGTATTTTAGAAATTGAAGGCTTAGAACATTTGAAAGTAGAGCAGGCGTTTGAGCTTTCAGATGCTTCCGCAGAACGTTCTGCAGCGGCTTGTTCAATTAAATTGGATAAAGAACCGGTAATTGAATATCTCAAGTCTAATATTGTTTTACTTAAATGGATGATTTCTGAAGGTTATGGTGATGTCCGCACCTTAGAACGTCGAATTCGTGCGATGGAAGCGTGGTTAGAGGATCCACAGCTGCTTGAAGCAGACGCTGATGCAGAGTATGCAGCAATAATTGAAATTGATTTAGCTGAGATTAAAGAACCTATTGTTTGTGCGCCGAATGATCCTGATGATGCTCGTAAACTATCTGAAGTACAAGGCGATAAAGTTGACGAAGTCTTTATCGGTTCTTGCATGACAAATATCGGTCATTTCCGCGCAGCAGGCAAATTGTTAAATCAAAGCCAAAGCATGATTCCAACCCGTTTATGGATTGCGCCGCCAACAAAAATGGATGCTTCTTTATTAACTGAAGAAGGCTATTACAGTATTTATGGTAAGAGCGGTGCGAGAATCGAAGTACCGGGATGTTCACTCTGTATGGGTAACCAAGCTCGTGTGGCAGACGGTGCGACAGTTGTTTCAACTTCGACACGAAACTTCCCTAACCGTATGGGTAAAGGTGCGTTCGTTTACCTTGCTTCCGCCGAACTTTCAGCGGTTTGTGCTTTATTAGGAAGAATACCGAGTCCGGAAGAATATCTACAATATGTCCATAGTTTAGATAATGATAAAGATGACACTTATCGTTATATGAACTTTAATGAAATTAACAGTTATACAGAGAAAGCGGACAGTTTAATTTTCAAAACTGTAGCGTGATCAGCGAGACAAGTTTCACATAATACAAATATACAGGAGAAAGCTCTCTATGCCAAAACTACACCCAACACTCACTGCGGAATTACAACTGAGCGATGGTCGTAAATTTAAATTACCGGTTTATCAAAGTAATCTTGGTTACGATGCGATTGGTGTTGAAGCGTTACAGAAGGAACATCTGTTTACTTATGACCAAGGTCTGACATCAACGGCATTATGCGAATCAAGTATTACTTATATCGATGGAGAACAAGGTATTTTGCTACACCGTGGTTATCCGATTGATGAGTTAGCCCGTAAAAAAACTTACTTAGATACCGCCTATTTATTGCTTGAAGGTGAGCTACCGACACCGGAACAACGTGCGGAATTCAAAAAAGAGATTACTGCACACTATATGGTGAATGAGCAGTTTACTCGTTTATTCCAAGGTTTCCGTCGCGATTCCCATCCAATGGCAATTATGGCGGCGGCAAGTAGCGCATTAGCAGCATTCTATAATGACTTAGATAGCGATAACCACGAACATCGTCAGAAAACAGCGATTCGTTTATTAGCTAAAATGCCGACTTTAGCGGCAATGTGCTACAAATATAATATTGGTCGTCCGTTTATGTACCCGCAAAATAATCTATCTTATGCGGGGAACTTCCTCTATATGATGTTTGCAACGCCATGTGAACCATATGTGGTAAACCCTGTGGTTGAACGTGCAATGGACAGAATTTTTACCTTACACGCAGACCATGAACAAAATGCTTCAACGTCTGCCGTACGCGGCGTTGCTTCATCCGGACCTAATCCGTTCGCGTGTATTGCAGCGGGGATTGCTTCCCTTTGGGGACCGGCACACGGTGGTGCGAATGAAGCTTGTATCAAAATGCTACAAGAAATCGGTTCCGTTGATCGTATTCCTGAATATATTGCACGTGCTAAAGACAAAAACGACCCGTTCCGTTTAATGGGCTTTGGACACCGTGTTTATAAGAACTACGATCCGCGTGCTAAAGTGATGAGAGAAACTTGTCACGAAGTATTAAAAGAACTGGGGGTAAACACTCCATTATTAGAAGTAGCAATGGAATTGGAACGCATTGCATTAAGTGACCCATACTTCATTGAACGCAAACTATACCCGAATGTAGATTTCTACTCTGGTATTATCTTACAAGCGGTAGGAATTCCGACTTCTATGTTTACTGTTATCTTTGCTCTTGCACGTACAGTAGGCTGGATTGCAAACTGGAAAGAGTTATACGAAGAAAGTCTGAAAATTGTTCGTCCGCGCCAAATCTATACAGGTTATACGGAAAGACATATTGAAGATTAATCCCGCATAAACAGATGTAAAAAGGAATAGCCGATAAGCTATTCCTTTTGTTTTAACAGTACATCAGTATTAAGCCGGGTTATCAATATCAATAAATTCAACGGCTAAGCCGTATTCTTGCGCCAGCCACTCCCCCAGTGCTTTTATACCGTCCCGTTCCGTTGCATGGTGTCCGCAGGCGAAATAATAGATACCTTGTTCTCGTGCGGAATGGGTGGTTTGTTCAGAGATTTCACCGCTAATAAAAGCATCACAGCCTTTTTGATAAGCTAAGTCAATATAACCTTGACCACCGCCGGTGCAGATACCAACGCGCTTAATTAATTTTTGGGGATATTCATCCGTAAATTCATCACATAAAATAACGTGGCGACGTAACGCTTTTTCTAACCTTTGCTGAAGATCTTGGGCGGAAATCGGTGTATCTAATTCGCCAAACACAGGGATAGAATTCGGATGATCTTCCAAACCCTGTAGCGAGGTGATGCCAATATGTTTGGCTAATAGCGCGTTATTGCCCAGCTCAGGGTGCATATCAAGTGGAAGATGGTATCCATATAAATTGATATCGTTAATTAACAATTGTTTGATGCGTTTACCTTTCATTCCGCGAATGCACGGATTTTCATTTTTCCAAAAATAGCCGTGATGCACAATTATTGCATCTGCCTGCTTGGCGATAGCTTGTTCGATAAGCGGACGCGTTGCGGTCACGCCGGTGATAATTTTACGAATTTGTTGACGCCCCTCAACCTGTAGGCCATTCGGTGCATAGTCTGAAACTGCTTTGCTATTCAGTTTTTCATCTAAAATATGTTCAAGTGCTAAGTTAGTTAACATTGTGGGTTCCTTTGATTACAAGCGGTGTGTTTTCGGCAGAAATTTGCAAAATTTCCCTGGAAACTCACCGCTTGTCTGTATAAATATTTGTATTATTCTTGGGCTAACGCAGTAATCGGATTGAGCTGAGAGGCATTGCGGGCCGGAATATAGCCGAAAATGATACCGATAAGCGTAGAGCAAAGTACGGCAATGATCACCGATGACATCGATAGCACCATTTTAAAGTCCGTTCCCCAATAGTTAAAGCTCAAAATAATAGCGGTAGCCAGCAGAATACCGATTATACCGCCGAGTAAACAAATCAAAATGGCTTCAATCAGAAATTGTTGCAAAATGTTGTACTGTTTTGCACCGATTGCCATTCGTACACCGATCTCTTTGGTACGTTCCGTCACGGAAACCAACATAATATTCATGACTCCAATACCGCCGACAATCAACGAAATCAGCGCAATAGAAGAGATGAGCAGTGTCATTGTATTTGTGGTGCTTTCAATCGTTTGTTTGATGGTATCGGTATTCATCACGAAGAAATCTTTTTTGCCGTGGCGGGCGGTTAAAAGTTCAGTCAAGCTTTTTTCTGCGGTTTGACTTTCTACATCGCTTTTGATTTTTACCGTAATCGAGTCGATTTTCTTTTCACCGGAAATCCGCTGCATCAGCGTTGTATAAGGTATCCACAAATTCAGGTTAGACTGCATTGTATTTTGCTGTTCGGCGATTCCGATGATTTCCAGCGGCTTTTTATCCACTAAAATCACTTCACCGATAGGTGATTCCAAGCCTAAACCTTTTTGTGTATTCGGATCAATCACAGCAACTTGAGCGGCATTTCTTACTTCTTCTGCCGTAAATAAACGACCTGAAAGTAGGGTTACCCCCCGTACATCAAAATATTGTTCACCCACACCACTGACTTGCCCGGTGACGGCGGTATTTCCGAAAATAACGGTGCCGCTATGAGAGCTATTTGGTGTTGCACTTTCGACATAGCTTTGCTGTGCAAGGGTCTCAACATCACTGATGGTTAGATTTTTGGTTAAATTTGCCCGTCGATCACCAAAGCCGGTACCGTTATATATACTCATCGTATTGGTACCCAAATTATTGATATTAGAAAGAATTTGTTCTTGAGAACCTTTACCGAGCGCGACGACCGAAATCACGGAAGTAATACCGATAATAATCCCGAGCATCGTTAATAACGCCCTCAATTTATGCGCCATAATCGCACTAATCGCCATTTTGAAGGATTCATAGAGTTGGTCTAGGAAACGCGGCTTTTTGCTTTCTCTGTTGAGCGTATTACTTTTATCCGAAAGCGGTTTTTGTCGTTCATCACGGATAATTTCACCGTCTTTGATCTCAATAATTCGCTGTGCGTGAGCGGCAATGTTCGGGTCGTGGGTAACTAAAATGAGCGTATGTCCTTCACGATGAAGATCTTGGAGAATTTGTAGCACGGTTTCACCGCTGTGAGAGTCTAATGCGCCGGTCGGTTCATCGGCAAGAATAATATCGCCGCCGTTCATTAATGCTCGGGCGATACTGACGCGTTGTTGTTGTCCGCCGGAAAGTTGGTTCGGTTTATTTTCTGTTTTATCGTTTAAACCTAACTTGTCCAATAATGTTTTGGCACGATCTAAACGGGCCGAGGTTTCAACACCGGCATAAATGGCAGGCAGCGCAACGTTTTCTACCGCAGAAAGGGTAGGCAAAAGATTATAACGCTGGAAAATAAAACCGAATTTGCGCTGACGGAGGTCAGAAAGTTGGTCTGAACTGAGGCTTTGGGTTTCCACTCCGTCTATTTTGTAGGAACCTGAACTAGCAGTATCTAAGCAACCCAGAATATTCATTAATGTGGATTTACCCGATCCGGAAGCTCCGATAATGGCGACAAAATCGCCTTGCTCTATCGTCAATTTGATATTTTTGAGAATATGGGCGGGTGATTCCGCACTGCCTACATATTTATTGAGATTTGAAATGTCGATCAGTTTCATAAGTTCGAGGTATGAGTAAAATTATGAGTGCGAAGATGGAATGTTGACATTGAAAAAACGCAAAAAGTTCAAAGCGGTCGTTTTTGCAAAATAAGTGCTGAAAACGACCGCTTGTATTCTAGGATTCAACCCATAAAGGTAACTGGATTTTGACCCGCAACCCACCGATTGGGCTTTTTTCTGCAGAAACCGAACCTTGGTGTTGTTGAACGGCATTGGCTACTATCGATAATCCCAATCCCGTTCCGCCGGTTTGCCTCGCTCTATCTTCGGCGACGCGATAGAATGGACGGAATATTTCATCGTATTGGTTATCCGGAATTCCTTCGCCATCGTCATCGATCAAAATAAAGAGATTATTTTTTTCAATGTAGGTCATGATCCTCACATTCTGTTTCGCATATTTTTTAGCATTACGCAGGACGTTTTCTACCGCGCTGGAAAGTAACATAACGTTGCCGTTTATGAAATGCGTTTCCGGTGAGTTGACCCTTTGACTCACGAATAAATGAAAGCCGCTTTCTTCCAACTCAAATTTTGCATCAGTCAATACATCTTCCCAAATTTTATTAATCGGGAAAATTTCACGTTTCATATGATGGTTTGCTTGTTTACGCGATAGCGCAAGCAAGTCATGAATCATCATATCCAGTTTTTGGATTTCACCCTCAATACGGCTAACTTCACTGGTTTCGCCATATCGACGTTTAAGTAACGATAATGCAAGTTGCATACGTGTTAAGGGTGTTTTTAATTCATGAGATACATCAGATAACAAACGCTGCTGATAAGTGGTTAAACGTTGTAGCGCCGTAATCATTTGGTTAAAACTTTTGCCTACTTCGCGCAGTTCATTAATTCCTTCCGTTTCAAGTTTGGGATTAATGCTCAAGTTACCGGTTGCGACTGAATTTGCCGTGAGACGCAATGCTTTCACCGGTTTGGCAATTCGGTAAGAAAGCCATAATAACAGCGGGGTACTGACAGCCAAAAGAATAAGTAACATCATCCAAGGCGAGTCAAACAAGTAGTTAATGAATTCTTTTTGCGGATTCACTTCTTTAATAAAGTATTGGAAGTAACTACGGGTATTCGATTTAACCAAAAAAGGTCCATATACCTCAAGTGTTCCAAAACGACGTTGTAACGGCGCATAATGGTTATTGGCACGAAATATGAATGCTTGTAATGCACTACGTTTGTTATCGTCAATGCCTACAAGACGATTTGTAGTTCTTTCCAACAAGATAACATCGTAACCGTTTGTGGTAGAAACGGTTAAACCTCTCCCAAAAATTTCATCCAAATTATACTCTTCTTGAGTGTAATGACTTTCGTTTTGGAAAAAAGCGCGTGCAGAATCTTCTATCGGATTAAATGCCCGAGCATCAAAATTAGGTAAGGCTAATGCTACAGCGAGAATAATCGCGATTGTCGTGATAAATGACGCAAAGATTTGATACGCTAAATAATTATGTAACGTTTTAATTTTATTGATGAAATCAAACATAAATCAAAGTGTGAATGGTTTACGAAAAAATCCCCCAACAAAAAGTGGGGGACTTTATAAAGGTTATTATTTTTCAGTAACGAGTAGATAACCACGCCCGCGTAATGTTTTAAACCATGGTAAATCATCATTACGTTCAGGAAGTTTTTTGCGTAAATTAGAAATGTGCATATCGATAGCACGATCATAAGGTGTTAAACGTTTTCCGAGAATCTCGAGGCTTAACAATTCGCGGGAAAGAATTTGTCCCGGGTTACGCATTAAAATTTGCAATAGAGCAAATTCAGTACCGGTTAGGTCAAGATCACGACCTTCAAACATGGCTTGTTGACGTCCCGGATGTAACTCTACACCACCGAATTGGAGGAGTTTACGGTCATCTTCACTGTGTTCTAACGGGCTGTCACCGGCAGTTTTGACCACACTGGTACGACGTAAAATCGCTTTAATTCGAGCAACGAGTTCACGGTCGTTAAAAGGTTTCGGGAGGTAATCATCTGCCCCCAGTTCTAATCCAAGTACACGGTCGATTTCATCATCTCTTGCACTTAACATTAATACGGGGGTAACGTATTTTTGGCGAATTTGTTTCAGGGTTTCGATACCGTTTAACACCGGCATCATCACATCCAATAAAACTAATTCATAACTTTGTAGTTCAAGTTCATCAAGTGCTTCTTGCCCGTTATGTACGGTGTGAACATCAAATCCCTCGAGAGAAAGAAGTTCAGCGAGAAGTTCTGTTAAATCTACATCATCGTCAACAAGTAAGATTTTCGGCATAGCACTATATTCCTGTTTTATTTATGAGTATTTAAGATATTACTTTATTGTGTTTCTTTACACAAAAAGTAAATGCCGTTACTTTACAGAATTTTGTCAATTTATTCCATAGTTTTTATTTCATTCCACAGAAAATCTAATTCATTAAGTGAACAATCGTTCGGAGATTTTCCCTGAACTTTCAATAATTTCTCCATTTTCTTAAAACGGTTTTCAAATTTGACATTGGCATGGCGCAAGCTGGTTTCGGCATCTACGTTATGGTGGCGACATAGATTAACCGTTGCAAATAAAAGGTCTCCCAGTTCTTCAGCTAATTTTTCTTGCACTTGCGGAACACGTTTTATTTCATCTTGAACCTCTTGTAATTCCTCTTCAACTTTTAAAAATACTTGATGAGGATCATCCCAATCAAATCCGACTTTAGCACAACGTTTTTGCAGTTTATTGGCTCGAGTGAGTGCAGGAAGAGCAAACGGAAGGTCATCTAAGATAGAGTCATGTTGTGTTTTTTGTTTTTTTTCTTCCGCTTTACGGGCATCCCAATTTTTCAATGCGTCATCGGCATTATTGGCGGTCGTATTACCAAAAACATGAGGATGTCGATAAATTAATTTGTTATGAAGATCCGTCACTACATCTTCAAAAGTAAAAGATCCTTCTTCTTTTGCCAATTGGCTTAGAAATACCACTTGGAGTAATAAATCCCCTAGTTCTTCGCGGAGAGAAGCCCGATCGTTCGTATGAATTGCCTCTGCCGTTTCATAAGTTTCTTCGAGCAGACAAGGCACCATAGAGTCAAAGGTTTGCTGAATATCCCAAGGACAACCTGTTTTAGGATCACGTAATTGCTTAACAACTTCTAACAGCTGTTCAATCAGAGTCATTTTTTCCCTCACTACTGAATATACCCATTTAAACATTGTGACCTAACCAACTAGGTAATGTCTATTAAATTTATCTGTTTATTTAGTGAGTTACATAAATCATGGTAAAATTCCCAGAAATATCAATGAAAAAGGAAATATCAATGGATCTCACCTACCTTCAAAAACTACCTCACGCGGAATTTACTACTCGTCGCCAACGTCTGTTTGAGCAAATGCAAGATAACTCAGCACTGATCGTGTTTACTGAAACGGAAAAACGCCGTAACAACGACTGTGATTATCTGTTTCGTCCTGATAGCTACTTTTGGTATCTCACGGGCTTTGCAGAGCCGAAATCGGCGTTGGTCCTCATTAAAAAAGCAGGGCAGTGTGAGAGCTTGATTTTTTTGCGGAAAAAAGATCCGTTGATGGAAACGTGGAACGGTCGCCGTTTGGGGATTGAACTTGCACCGCAAACATTAAACGTTAATGAAGCTTACGATATTGAAGATATTCGTTCCGTTTTTGCAAAAAAAATAGAAAATCTGACCGCTTGTTACTACGCCCGAGGCATACAGGCATGGGGTGATGACATTGTATTTAGTGCATTTGATGCCGTTAAAGCAAATCGTCAGCAACCACCGACGATACTTATTGATTGGCAGCCAATGTTGTCAGAAATGCGTCTATTCAAATCCGAAGCAGAAATCGCCTTGTTGCAACAGGCGTGTCAGATTTCTGCTTTTGGGCATATTCGAGCGATGAAACAAACTCGACCGAACCGTTACGAGATGGAAATTGAGGGGGAAATTCAGTACGAATTTTCCCGCTTTGGTTCACGTTTTGCGTCTTACAATCAAATTGTTGCCAGTGGCGATAACGCCTGTATTTTGCACTACAACGAAAACGACCAAGTGTTGAAAGACGGCGATTTACTACTGATTGACTCTGGGGCAGAATTTGCGATGTACGCAGGCGATATTACTCGAACTATTCCAATTAACGGCAAATTTTCACCTGCACAACGAGATGTGTATGAAATTGTGCTGAAAGCTCTGAAAGAAGCAACCAAATTGCTTGTGCCACAAAGCTCTATCAAATTGGCGAATGATAAAGCCGTCCGTATTATGACGGAGGGGTTGGTGCGTTTAGGTATTCTTAAAGGCAATGTTGATGAACTGATTGAAAACAAAGCCTATAAACCATTCTATATGCACGGCTTAGGGCATTGGCTCGGCTTAGATGTTCATGATGTAGGTAACTACGGCAATGAGCGTGATCGTCCGTTGGAAATCGGTATGGCACTAACCGTCGAACCGGGTTTATATATTCCGAAAGAGGCTGACGTGCCAGAGCAATACAAAGGGATCGGTATTCGCATTGAAGATAATCTATTGATAACCGAATATGGCAATAAAAACTTGACTTCGGGTGTGCCGAAAGAGATTGATGAGATTGAGGCGATGATGGCTAATCATGTTTGATACCTTGAATAACCTATCAAAAAAGACTAGACTAACTTATCGGACTAAGTTTAGGAGGTGGTTATGCCAAATCAACCTTTAGAAAGTGTGAATATTCACGAGGCAAAAACCAATTTTTCACGGATTGTAGAAGAAGTAAAACGTTTTGGTAAGCCGATTGTGATTGCGAAATCGGGCAAACCACAGGTTAAAATTGTGCCGTTAGATAATGTACAACAAGGCAGTCGTTTTGGCTTTATGAAAAAGCAACCTATTCAAATTCCTGAAGATTTTGATCGCTTGTATCAAGATGAAATTGTGGTGATGTTTGAAGGAAAAAGCGAATGAAACTGCTATTGGATAGCCATGTTCTACTTTGGCTTGCGTGGGATAAAAAAGCCTATTTATCTCCCCAAGCTATCGATTTATTGGACGATCCCCATAACGAACTTTACTTTAGTTTGGCTAGTTTATGGGAAATCGCGATCAAATCTAGCCTAGGTAAACCTGATTTTGAGATTGATGTGGAAGCTTTAGAACAAGGTTTAATTGAGATAGGGTGTCGAGCCGTTGCGATTGATGTGCTACACATCTTAAAACAAGCACAACTGCCGCTTATTCACCGAGATCTCTTTGATCGCTTACTTATGGCTCAAGCCGAAATCGAAAATCTGTTTTTTATGACGGCAGATACGATGATTTTAAAATATCAAAAACCTTATCTTATAGATGTTCGGGCAAGCTAGGAATAGATTTTGACACACCTTGCATTTTCGTTAGAATGCGATACCACATTATTTTTTATAAGAGGCAAACACAATGACACAAGTTTATAATTTCAGTGCAGGACCGGCAATGATGCCAACAGCCGTTTTAGAAAAAGCACAAGCAGAATTGCTTAACTGGCAAAATCAGCACACATCGGTAATGGAAGTGAGCCACCGTGGTAAATTGTTTATGGAGATGATCGCTGAGTGCGAAAAAGATTTTCGTGAGCTATACTATATACCAAGTAACTACAAAATTCTCTTTTTACAAGGCGGAGCGAGAGGGCAGTTTGCGGCGATCCCGATGAATTTGATTGGCGAAAAAGGCAAAGCACTCTATCTCACCAGCGGACACTGGTCGGCAACGGCGGCAAAAGAAGCACGCAATTTCTGCGAAATTGATGAGATCAACATTTTAGAACAAGGCGATGAACTGAAAGTCGGCAACCTTGATTTTAGCAACATTGCCGATCAGTACGACTATATTCACTACTGCCCAAATGAAACCATTAGCGGTGTGGAAATTTTCGATTTGCCAAAGGTCGGCAATGCGGTGCTTGTGGCAGATATGTCGTCTAACATTCTTTCTCGTGAAATCGATATCAGCAAATTCGGTATTATTTACGCAGGGGCGCAAAAGAACTTAGGTCCAGCAGGGATTACCATTGTGATTGTGCGTGAGGATTTAATCGGCAAAGCACGCAAAGACACCCCGTCGATTTGGAACTACGAAACTCAAGCTAACAACGACTCGATGATCAACACACCACCAACCTTTGCGTGGTATCTCTGTTCATTGGTCTTTAAACATCTACTTGAATTGGGCGGACTATCCGCAATGGAAAAACGCAACCAAGCCAAAGCCGAGTTGCTTTACAACTACCTTGACCAAAGTGCTTTCTATCGCAATACCGTAGCAAAAAACAACCGCTCTTTAATGAACGTAACTTTCACCACAGGCAACGATGAATTAAATGCAAAATTTGTCGCAGAAGCGACCGCTTGCGGTTTACAAGCCCTAAAAGGACATAAAGTACTAGGCGGAATGCGTGCATCAATCTATAACGCCATGCCGATTGAAGGCGTGCAAGCGTTGGTTGCGTTTATGCAGAAGTTTGAGGCGGAGAATAAATGAGTTATCAAAGCAAATCTCTTTGTCGAATAAGAGCGATAACTCTATTTCTTTCGTTAAATACCGATCAGCAAACTTGGGCAGACAGACTAAAACTTGCCAAACAAGAATTTGATCTACTTGTACCTGCAATTCAAGGTAAAGGCTATAAAGTACAATCAATACGTATTGTGACTAATCCTTTTGGTGAATATCTGGATTTAACTTCCATTGAACAAGCGAAAGCAGGGCTTGCGTATTTAAAATCTCTACTTCTTGAACTTAACGACAGCGGACTACGTATTCGCTTTGCGATCGGGGAGGCGAAAACAGCTCAAGAAATTTCGATGTTGCCTGAATTGATCGCCGATTATGGGGATCTATGCAATGCGTGCGTCAATGTGGAATTAGATAAAAATGGTATTTTGGATAATACGCTCATTATGCAGTCTGCTGCGACAGTCAAACGTATTGCAGAAATTACTCCTCGGGGTGAAGGCAATTTTAACTTTACCGTTAATTTTAATTGTAAGCCGTTTATCCCTTATTTCCCCGCAGGTTATCATCTCAGTGATGTGCCGAATAGTTTTGTGATTGGGTTTGAAACACCTGATTTATTGGTCAAAGTGTTAAAAAATGTACCTAAATCAGATCATAATTCATATTTCAATACGTGTTATCACGCAATGTCACAAGCCTTGCAATACCATGTTGATGAAGTTTTGGCGGCGGTGAATGGTATTCAATTAACAGGTAATTTTCAATTTGCAGGCATTGATAGCTCGGCAGCGCCGTCTAAAAATTGTGCATCAATAACTGAACTCTATGAAGTAATGGGGGTACCCTTCTTTGGTGCTGCAGGAACAGTGGAAGTGTCGGCATTACTTACTCGTGTGTTTAAATCCATTCAAAATGTACCGCTTGTTGGCTTTTCGGGTCTGATGCTAGCCGTCGTGGAAGATTTGGGGCTTGCTAAAGGCTCGGAATCATATCAATACGATGTTCGTGCGTTATTAACCAACAGTGCTGTATGTGGAATTGGATTAGATACGGTGCCTATTCCGGGTAATGTAACGGCGGAACAAATTGCTGCGTTGATGAGAGATTCTGGCACCATGGCGTTCCGCTTAAATAAACCGTTAACCGTAAGACTTTTCCCTGTGCCAAACCGTGAAGCAGGTGAAATGACTTACTTTGAAAGTGATGATCTCTGTAATAGCCGAATTTTAGCTGTGATATAACGAAAATAGGAAAATTATGCAATTTATCAACATCGCCAACGAAGGCGTTAAAACGTTAGCCCCGTATCAAGCAGGCAAACCGATTGAAGAGCTTGAACGTGAATTGGGGATTTCAAACATTGTCAAACTTGCGTCAAATGAAAACCCCTTTGGTTTTCCTGAAAGTGCGAAACAAGCGATTTTAAAGCAGTTAAATGATTTAACTCGCTATCCTGATGCGAATGGTTTTGAGCTGAAAGCGACCATTGCGAAAAAGTTTGGGGTACAGCCTAATCAAATTACGCTAGGAAATGGTTCAAATGATCTGCTTGAGCTGTTTGCCCATACGTTTGCCAGTGAAAAAGATGAGATTATCTATTCGCAATATGCGTTTATTGTCTATCCGCTTGTCACCAAAGCGATCAATGCGGTAGCACGTGAAATTCCAGCGAAAGATTGGGGACACGATTTAGCGGCGTTTGAACAAGCGATTAATGACAAAACCAAGCTGATTTATATCGCAAACCCGAATAACCCGACGGGCAATTTTTTATCTGAAAGGGAAGTTGATGCCTTTCTTGCCAAAGTACCAAGCAATGTGATTGTGGTATTAGACGAGGCTTATACGGAATTTACCGATCCAAAAGAGCGGTTAAATTCCTTTGCATTAGTGCAAAAATACCCGAATTTGATTGTCTCTCGCTCGCTTTCTAAAGCTTACGGTTTGGCAGGTTTACGAATTGGCTATGCGGTATCGCATCCTGAAATCGCCGATTTGCTCAACCGTGTGCGTCAGCCGTTTAACTGCAATAGTCTTGCATTAGCCGCTGCCATTGCAGTAATGCAAGATGATGCTTTTATTGAGAAAGTCGCTGAAAATAACCGCAATGAAATGCAACGTTATGAAGATTTTTTCAAAGCAAATCAGTTGGGCTATATTCGTTCTAAAGGCAATTTTATTACGGTGGATTTAAAACAACCAGCCCAACCGATTTACCAAGCCTTGCTACATGAGGGAGTAATCGTTCGCCCAATTACAGGTTACGGAATGCCGAATCATTTGCGAATCAGCATTGGGTTGCCTGAAGAGAATAATAAATTTTTTACTGCTTTTTCTAAGGTCTTTGGGCTATAACAAGCGGTCATTTTTAAGAAAAATTTTGCAAATTTTCGGACACAACATGGAAAAACTCACACTACAACCTATCGCCCGTGTCGAAGGTGAAATCAATTTACCCGGCTCAAAAAGCCTATCAAATCGTGCTTTATTATTAGCAGCTCTCGCACAAGGCACAACCCAAGTGACTAACTTGCTTGATAGCGACGATATTCGTCATATGCTCAATGCGTTAAAAGCATTAGGCGTAAATTACCAACTTTCAGAAGATAAAACCGTTTGTATCGTGGAAGGCGTTGGCGGTGCGTTTCAGTGGCAAAACGGCTTGTCGCTCTTTTTAGGTAATGCGGGGACGGCAATGCGCCCACTCACAGCAGCACTTTGCCTAAAAGGCAAACAAGATGCGGAAGTGATTTTAACGGGGGAGCCACGCATGAAAGAGCGTCCGATTAAGCATCTGGTTGATGCGTTACGTCAAGCGGGGGCTTCGGTTCAATATCTTGAAAATGAAGGCTATCCGCCGATTGCCATTCGCAATACAGGGATTCAAGGGGGAAAAATTCAAATTGACGGTTCGATTTCTTCTCAGTTTCTCACCGCATTATTGATGTCTGCACCTTTAGCCTCAGAGGATATGGAAATTGAGATTATCGGTGAATTGGTATCTAAACCTTATATCGACATCACGCTTGCGATGATGAAAGACTTTGGCGTGACAGTGTCTCACTCAAATTATCAAACCTTCTTTGTTAAAGGCCATCAATGCTATGTGTCGCCACAAAAATATTTGGTAGAAGGTGATGCCTCTTCAGCCTCTTATTTCTTAGCCGCAGGGGCGATCAAGGGGAAAGTCAAAGTCACAGGCATTGGTAAAAATTCGATCCAAGGTGACCGCTTGTTTGCTGACGTACTAGAAAAAATGGGCGCAAAAATTACTTGGGGTGATGATTTTATCCAAGCGGAGCAGGGGGAACTTAAAGGCATTGATATGGATATGAACCATATTCCAGACGCAGCCATGACCATTGCCACCACGGCACTTTTTGCCGAAGGTGAAACCGTTATTCGCAATATCTACAACTGGCGAGTCAAAGAAACTGACCGTTTAACAGCGATGGCAACCGAGTTACGCAAAGTCGGTGCTGAGGTGGAAGAAGGGGAAGATTTTATCCGAATCCAACCGCTTGCATTAGACCAATTCCAACACGCTGAAATTGCGACCTACAACGATCACCGAATGGCAATGTGCTTTGCGTTAGTTGCATTATCTAATACTCCGGTAACGATTCAAGATCCTAAATGTACGGCAAAAACCTTCCCAACATTTTTTATCGAATTTGATAAGATAAGTGTAAGATAAATATAAAGAAACCTTCGTTTGTACAGTAATGAAGGTTTTTTTATTTTTTGAGAAAATATTTTCAAATTTGAGAGCTACTTCAAATTTTCGATAAATGGACTGTGGTAGTATGTAGTCCGAAATGTGGGAAACAACACAACAAGGAGCTTATTATGTACAAACACATTCTGGTTGCAGTTGACCTTTCTGAAGAAAGTCTGGTGTTACTCCGTAAAGGCGCAAGTCTTGCGGAAAAATGCAATGCAAAATTATCAGTAATTCATGTTGATGTGAATTTTTCAGACCTTTATACCGGATTAATTGATATTAATATGTCTTCTGTACAAGATTCTGTATCAGCAGAAACGGTTAAAGCCCTTGATGAATTAGCCGGAAAAGTAAATTACCCGGTGACCGAACGTCTTAATGGTAGTGGTGACTTTAGTCAGGTGCTTGAAGAAGCTGTTGAAAAATATCAAGTCGATCTACTGATTACTGGTCATCACCAAGATTTCTGGAGTAAATTCATGTCTTCTACTCGTCAAGTTATGAATAATGTTTCTGTGGATATGTTAGTTGTACCTCTAGTCGATGAGTAAATAAAATATGTACGGAAATAGGGATATTTCAGACTAAAAACCGCTTACGCAACTTATAATTTGTGCAGGCGGTTTGTTTTTTTAATAAATTTTTTGTTTCTTCTTTGATTACATAGCAATAAACATAAAAAAATGTGTAGAATAGTAAGGTTAACCACAAAGAAAGATGTTAACTCAATTTTTTTGTTTATTAGAGTAATGTTCAATGAAAACAACTTCACAAATTAGACAATCCTTTTTGGATTTTTTTCATTCAAAAGGGCATACGATTGTCCCAAGTAGCTCATTAGTGCCGGAAAATGATCCGACATTGTTATTCACTAATGCAGGGATGAATCAATTTAAAGATGTATTTTTAGGCTTAGAAAAGCGTCCTTATGTTCGGGCAGCAACAGCACAACGCTGTGTTCGTGCGGGCGGAAAACATAATGATTTAGAAAATGTAGGCTATACTGCTCGTCATCATACCTTTTTTGAAATGATGGGTAATTTCAGTTTTGGTGATTATTTCAAACAAGATGCAATCAAATTTGGTTGGGAGTTTTTAACTTCACCACAATGGTTAGGTTTACCGAAAGAGAAATTATATGTAACGGTATATGAAACCGATGACGAAGCTTATGAGATTTGGAACAAAGAAATTGGTGTTCCGACAGATCATATTATTCGTATCGGTGATAATAAGGGGGCACCTTATGCATCAGATAACTTTTGGGCAATGGGTGATACGGGGCCTTGTGGTCCATGTACCGAAATTTTTTATGATCATGGTGAACAACATTGGGGCGGTCTACCTGGATCTGCAGAAGAAGACGGTGATCGCTATATTGAGGTTTGGAATATTGTTTTTATGCAATTCAACCGTCAAGCAGACGGAACGATGGAAAAATTGCCGAAACCGTCAGTAGATACCGGAATGGGATTAGAGCGTATGACTGCAGTCATGCAGCATGTTAACTCTAACTATGAAATTGATATTTTTCAAACATTGATTAAAGAAGTCGCTACTCTTTTAAATGTGGCTGACTTAGATAATAAATCATTACGGGTTATTGCAGACCATATTCGTGCATGCTCGTATTTAATTGCAGACGGTGTTATACCCTCCAATGAGGGGCGCGGATATGTATTACGTCGTATTATTCGTAGAGCCGTACGACATGGTAATATTCTTGGTGCAAAATCTGCATTTTTCTACAAACTTGTTCCAACTCTTGCACAAGCAATGGGACAAGCAGGTGAAATTATTACTCAAAAACAAGTCCATATCGAAAAAACATTAAAAGCAGAAGAAGAACAATTCGCCCGTACTTTGGAACGTGGTCTTACTTTATTAGAGGATGCTTTATCCAAAGTTGAAGATAATCTTCTTTCCGGAGAAATTGTATTTAAACTTTACGACACTTATGGATTCCCATTTGATTTGACTGCAGATGTTTGTCGTGAGCGTGGTATAACTGTTGATGCGGACGGTTTTGAGCGTGAAATGCAGGCACAACGCGCTCGAGCACAGGCAAGTAGCAATTTTGGTACTGATTACAATAATGTCATTAAGGTAGATGATTCAACAGAATTTAAGGGATATGAATCAACCGATATTGATGCAACTGTTGTCGCATTATTCAGTAACGGGAAATCGGTCGATTCAATTCAGTCAGGCGAAAATGCAGTAGTTGTTTTAGATCGTACGGTATTTTACGGAGAATCAGGTGGTCAAATTGGTGATAGCGGTCTAATTTCATCAGAAATTTGCAATTTTAAAGTTCAGGATACCCAAAAGTATGGTCAAGTATTCGGTCATATCGGACAGCTTGTATCTGGTTTATTATCGATAGGTGATAAAGTCAAAACTGAAGTTGATACGACACGTCGTCACGCTATTACCTTAAATCATAGTGCAACTCACTTATTACATTCGGCACTTCGTCAAATTCTAGGTGAACATGTTGCACAAAAAGGTTCTCTGGTTTCAGAAAATTCATTACGTTTTGACTTTTCTCAACCGGAAGCTATTTCTAAAGCAGATTTAGACAAAATAGAGCGTATTATTAACCGTAAAATTCGCGAAAATATTACAGTTACCACCGAAGTTATGGATATTGAGTCAGCAAAACGAAAAGGGGCAATGGCTTTATTCGGTGAAAAATATGGTGATCAGGTACGAGTTGTTGGAATGGATGATTTTTCCATTGAACTTTGTGGCGGAACACATGTTAAAAAGACAGGTGAGATTGGGCTGTTTAAATTTATTTCTGAAGGTGCTGTTGCAGCGGGAATTCGTCGTGTCGAAGCAGTAACAGGGGAAACAGCAATCTCACATTTACACCAACAGCAACAAATTTTGCAACAATGTTCGGAATTATTAAAAACGGATAGTCATAATTTGGTTGAAAAAATTCAACATTTGCAAGATAAAGCTAAAAAAGCGGAAAAAGAATTGCAGCAATTTAAAGATAAATTTGCAACTCAAACCGGTGGTGAATTAGCTAAACAAGCACAACAAATAAATGGAGTAAATGTTGTTGTTCAGCGTTTAGATAATATTGATGTTAAAGCACTGAGAACAATGGTTGATGATTTAAAAAATCAATTAGGTTCGGCGGTTATTGCTTTTGCAACGCAATCA
Organism: Glaesserella sp.; assembly: GCF_041814905.1. Lineage (NCBI taxonomy): Bacteria > Pseudomonadati > Pseudomonadota > Gammaproteobacteria > Pasteurellales > Pasteurellaceae > Glaesserella > Glaesserella sp. Next base: position 38,871 of record NZ_JBGXYA010000021.1, read on the forward strand.
GATGACAAAGTGAATTTAGTTGTTGGAGTGACGAAAGATTTAAGCACGAAGCTTAATGCCGGGGAACTTGTTGGCTTAATGGCTCAGCAAGTTGGCGGCAAAGGTGGCGGAAGAGCGGATATGGCAATGGCAGGGGGAAATCAACCTCAAAACATTAGTCAAGCTCTTCATGTTGCAATAGAATGGATTCAAGCAAAACTTTAATAATTAAATAGGCTGAAACGATTTCAGCTTATTCTTATAAAAACATAAATATTAAAATTAAAGGAGACAGTGATGCTTATTCTAACTCGAAAAATCGGGGAAAGCTTATTAATTGGAGATGAAGTGGAGATTACCGTACTAAGTATTAGAGGTAGTCAGGTCAAATTGGGTGTAAAAGCACCGAAAGAGATTTCCGTTCATCGTGAAGAAATATATCAGCGAATCAAAGCTTTAGCAGAGGATGCAAAACAAGAAGAATAATTGAGGATCTGCAAGATTTTAAACTCAACAACATAAGGAAACTACTATGGGTAAATTAACTTGTTTCAAAGCTTACGATATTCGTGGTCAATTAGGAACAGAACTTAATGTTGATATTGCATATCGCATTGGTCGTGCTTTCGGGCAATTCTTAAAACCTAAAAATATTGTTGTCGGTGGTGATGTCCGTTTGACAAGTAACGAACTTAAAAGTGCTGTTACGAACGGTTTATTAGATTCCGGCGTCGATGTGATTGATCTTGGCCAAACGGGAACAGAAGAAGTGTATTTTGCTACTTCATTCTTGAACACAGATGGTGGGATCGAGGTTACAGCAAGCCATAATCCAATGGACTATAACGGCATGAAGTTAGTTCGCGCAGGTTCTCGCCCTATTAGTGCAGATACCGGCTTAGCTGATATTCAACGGCTAGCGGAAGAAAACGACTTTCCGCCGGTTACTAAACGTGGCACTTATACACAAAAAAGTGTGTTAGGTGAATATGTTGAACACTTATTGTCTTATATTGATCTTAATAAATTAACACCGAAAACGTTAGTTATCAATTCAGGTAACGGTGCGGCAGGTAAGGTGATTGATGCTATTGAAGCTCAATTTAAAGCACATAATGTACCGGTCAAATTTGTCAAAGTACATAATAATCCGGATGGTAATTTCCCTAATGGCATCCCAAACCCGATTTTGCATGAAAACCGCCAAGACTCAATCAATGCGGTATTAGCAAATAAAGCCGATATGGGAATTGCCTTTGACGGTGACTTCGACCGTTGTTTCTTATTTGATGAGAAAGCAGGATTTATCGAAGGTTACTATGTTGTTGGTTTACTATCACAGGCGTTTTTACAGAAAAATCGAGGAGCAAAAGTAATTTATGATCCTCGTTTAATCTGGAATACGGAAGAATTAGTTGCAGAAGCAGGCGGCGAAGCTGTGATGTCTAAGTCCGGTCACTCATTTATTAAAGAAAAAATGCGTGAAGTGGATGCCATTTACGGCGGAGAAATGAGTGCACACCACTACTTCCGTGATTTCTTCTACTGTGACAGTGGTATGATTCCTTGGTTATTAACCTTAGAGTTACTCTGCACTACAGGTAAAACATTGAGCGAATTAGTGGGTTCTCGCATAAATAAATTCCCGTCACCGGGTGAAATTAACAGCAAATTGGCCGATGCTAAAGTATCTATTGAGCGTGTGTTGAATACTTATAAAGGTTCAGCTAAATCAGTAGAAACACTTGACGGTATCAGTATTGAATTTGAAAATTGGCGGTTCAATTTAAGAAGTTCTAATACGGAACCGGTTGTTCGCTTAAACCTTGAAACAAAAGGTGATAAGCAGTTAATGCAAGAAAAAACAGATGAAGTTTTAGCGTTACTTCGTCAATAATTTGCAAAATTTTTATATAAACAGACCGCTTGCTGATAAGGTGGGCGGTTTCCTTTTATTCTTTTTAATGTAAGGACTCAAAATGAAGGTAATCATTCCTGTTGCAGGTCTGGGTACTCGTATGTTGCCGGCGACCAAAGCTATTCCGAAAGAAATGTTAACTATCGCCGATAAACCATTAATTCAATATATCGTGAATGAATGTGTTGCGGCAGGGATTAAAGAAATCGTACTTGTTACACATTCATCGAAAAATGCGATCGAAAACCACTTTGACACCTCTTTTGAACTTGAAACCATGCTTGAAAAACGCGTAAAACGTCAATTGTTAGATGAAGTGCGTTCTATTGTGCCAAAAGATGTCACTATTATGCATGTTCGCCAAGGTCAAGCAAAAGGTTTAGGTCATGCAGTTTTATGTGGCAGAGCATTGGTTGGTAATGAGCCGTTTGCGGTCGTTTTACCGGATGTTTTATTGGCGGATTTCACTGCGAATCAGAAGAAAGAGAATCTTTCTGCAATGATCAAACGTTTTAAAGAAACCGGAAACAGCCAAATTATGGTTGCTCCAGTTCCAATTGAAGATGTGAGTAACTATGGTATTGTGGATTGCCAAGGCGTAGAACTACCACCTGCAGGCACAGCAAAAATTGTGAATATTGTTGAAAAACCGAAAGTAGAAGACGCTCCGTCTAATTTTTCCGTTGTAGGTCGTTATGTGTTTTCAGCCGAGATTTGGGATTTATTAGAAAGAACTCCGGTTGGCGTAGGAGATGAAATTCAATTAACCGATGCGATTGATATGTTAATTGAAGAGCAAGATGTTGAGGCATTTCATATGACAGGGAAATCGTTTGACTGCGGCGATAAACTCGGCTATATGGAAGCATTTGTAGAATACAGTTTAAATCATGATAAATGCGGCAGTAAATTTAAAGATTATTTAAAAGATTTAGTAAAATCTTTATAATCTCTACAAAGTAAAAAGGTAAAAAGACGCTAATGCGTCTTTTTACTCTCTAGGGCTAGAGGTTTGATTAAATTATGATAAAAAAAATAGTACAAGCGGTTGGATTCGGTCTGTTTTGTGCAGGATTAATTCTTTATGTCGCACCTTTGGTTAATAAACAAGGTAAGAGTACCTTATTACCTAACAATGAAATTATAAGCTATCATTCGGCAGTAAAAATAGCTTCCCCGGCAGTTGTTAATGTATATAACCAGGCTTTTGATTCTACAACACCCCAAAACGGTACAGAGTTACAGGTTAATAATTTAGGTTCCGGGGTGATCATGACCTCATCAGGCTATATCTTAACCAATAAGCATGTTATTCAAAATGCGGATCAAATTATTGTGGCTTTACAATCAGGCACGATCTACAGTGCAGTTTTAATTGGTTCTGATACGCTGACTGATTTAGCTGTTTTAAAAATTCAGTCAGAAAATTTACCTACAATTCCTCAAAATGAAAAACGAGTCGCTCAAATCGGTGACGTTGTTTTAGCTATCGGTAACCCATTGAATTTAGGACAAAGTATTACCCAAGGTATCATCAGTGCAACCGGTAGAAATGCCTTGTCTGAAATGGGGCGCCAAAATTTCATCCAAACGGATGCTTCTATCAATAAAGGGAATTCCGGGGGGGCGTTGGTTAATTCTGCGGGAGAATTGATCGGGATTAATACTTTAAGCTTAGGAAAAAATAGTGATGATTTAGCTGAAGGGCTCAATTTTGCAATTCCAATCAGTTTGGCAAATAAAGTTATGGATAAGATCATTAAAGATGGTCGTGTGATTCGCGGTTACTTTGGTGTAAACAGTTCATTATTCTATTCGGCTAAACAGTTAGGTGTAGGTGAAAAAGGTGTACTTATTACAGGTGTTGCTGAAAACGGTCCGGCAGAAGCAGCAGGTATTGAAACCGGAGATTTAATTCTGACTATTAATAATATCGATGCGGAAACACCATCACAAATGATGGAGATGATTGCAGACATGAAACCGAATACACGTGTTAATGTGTTGGTTTCTCGTCAAGGAAAATTACTTGAATTTCAAGTTGTGATTGGTGAATTTCCGGAAATGTAATATGGGTAACGTATGAATAAAATTGTAATTACTGTAGATGGTCCGAGTGGGGTCGGTAAAGGTACACTATGTCAGGCATTAGCGGACACATTAGGTTTTGATTTTTTAGATTCTGGAGCAATTTATCGTATTTTGGCATTAGCCGCGTTGAAACAAAATATCAGTTTTGAAAATGAAGAAAAACTGGCCGAATTAGGTCGCAATTTAGACGTAAAATTTGTGCTACAAAACGGTGAAATGAGTGTAATTTTAAATGGTGAGAACGTCGGCGACCAAATTCGTACTGCACAAGCGGGTCAAAACGCCTCAAAAATTGCAATTTATCCAAAAGTACGAGAAGCTTTATTACAACGCCAACGGGATTTCAGTACTGAAAAAGGATTGATTGCCGATGGGAGAGATATGGGAACAATAGTATTCCCTAATGCAAAAATTAAATTTTTTTTAGACGCAAGTGCTGAGGAACGTGCAAAAAGACGTGTAAAACAGTTGCAAGAAAAGGGATTTAATGCTAATTTTGGTGAGATTTTAGCCGAGATAAGAGAGCGTGATTTTCGTGATAGAAATCGCACTGTTGCGCCTCTAATCCCGGCTAAAGATGCGTTGGTCTTGGATTCAACGCATTTGTCTATTGATGAGGTAATTAAACAAGCGTTAGTACATATTCATCAATATCTTTAGTTCGTATACTTAATAAAGGATTATTAGGTTTTTATTATCAACCCCATTTAGATGGATGCTAAATGGACGTTCTATTTTATTTAAGAAGATTAATTATGACTGAATCTTTTGCTCAACTATTTGAAGAATCACTAAAAGGTCAAGAAACCCGTTTAGGTTCAATTGTTAAAGGTACTGTGGTTAAAATCCAAAAAGGCCTAGTATTCGTAGATGCTGGTTTAAAATCAGAATCAGCAATTCCTGCGGAAGAGTTCTACAACACACAAGGTGAATTAGAAGTTCAAGTTGGTGATGTTGTTGATGTAGCGCTTGATGCTGTTGAAGACGGTTTCGGTGAGACTAAACTTTCTCGTGAAAAAGCTAAACGTAACGAGTCTTGGGCTGCGTTAGAAAAAGCATTCGAAGAACAAGCAACTGTTATTGGTTTAGTGAACGGTAAAGTGAAAGGTGGCTTCACTGTTGAGTTAAACGGTGTTCGTGCATTTTTACCGGGTTCATTAGTTGATACTCGTCCGGTTCGCGATTCTTTAAACCTTGAAGGTAAAGAATTAGAATTTAAAGTTATCAAACTTGACCAAAAACGTAACAATGTTGTTGTATCACGTCGTGCAGTAATTGAATCTGAAAGCAGCCAAGACCGCGAAGAAGTATTAGCGAATTTAGTTGAAGGCTCAGAAGTTAAAGGTACTGTTAAAAACTTAACCGACTACGGTGCATTCGTAGACTTAGGTGGCGTTGACGGTTTACTTCATATTACCGATATGGCTTGGAAACGCGTTAAGCATCCAAGTGAAGTAGTGAATGTAGGTGATGAAGTTACCGTTAAAGTATTGAAATTCGACAAAGATCGCACTCGCGTATCTTTAGGTTTAAAACAATTAGGTCAAGATCCTTGGGCTGCAATCGCTCAAAATCACCCGGTAAACAGCAAGTTAACAGGTAAAGTAACTAACTTAACCGACTACGGCTGTTTCGTTGAAATTTTAGACGGTGTTGAAGGTTTAGTTCATGTTTCAGAAATGGACTGGACAAATAAAAATATCCACCCATCTAAAGTGGTTAACGTAGGTGATGTAGTTGAAGTGATGGTTCTTGAAGTTGACGAAGAACGTCGTCGTATCTCTTTAGGCTTAAAACAATGCAAAGCTAATCCTTGGGAACATTTCGCAGAAACACATAACAAAAACGATAAAGTGAAAGGTAAAATCAAATCAATCACTGATTTTGGTATCTTTATCGGTTTAGAAGGTGGGATTGACGGTTTAGTTCACTTATCGGATATTTCTTGGAATGTATCTGGTGAAGATGCTGTTCGTAACTACAAGAAAGGTGATGAAGTTGAAGCTGTTGTGTTACAAGTTGATGCAGTGAAAGAGCGTATCTCTTTAGGTATCAAACAATTAGAATCAGACCCATTCACTAACTTCGTTGACGCTACCAAAAAAGGTGCGGTTGTAACAGGTAAAGTAGTTGAAGTTGATGCTAAAGGTGTTAAAGTCGAATTAGAAGACGGAGTTGAAGGTTATATCCGTGCAGCAGAAGCAACACGTGATCGCGTAGACGATATCACTACTGTTATCAGTGTAGGTGATTCAATCGAGGCGAAATACACTGGTGTTGATCGTAAAGCTCGTATTGTGAATCTTTCAGTTCGTGCTAAAGACGAAGCTGAAGAGTCTGCGGCAATTGCACAAGTGAATAAGCAAGAAGAAGCTATTCCAAATGCATTCGCAGAGGCTTTCAAAGCAGCAAAAGGTGAGTAATTAGCTCTCAAAGCGGATATACTTTATTTATGTATATCCGCTTATCTCATAACTTAAGGAGAAAATTATGACTAAATCGGAATTAATTGAAAATTTAGTAGCGAAAAATCCTTCATTGCAAATCAAATCCGTAGATGAATGTGTAAAAGAAATCTTGGAACAAGTTATGCGTTCCCTTGAAAATGGTGAACGTATTGAAGTAAGAGGATTTGGAAGCTTTTCTCTTCACTATCGACAACCACGTGTTGGACGCAATCCTAAAACGGGAGAAAGCGTTAAATTAGGCGCTAAATACGTACCTCACTTTAAAGCGGGTAAAGAGCTTAAAGAGCGCGTTGATCTTATCTAATTTTATTACCACAAAATGATATACATCATTTTAAGTTATCTAATAATGTAATAACGGAGACACTTCATGAAATATATCTTTGGAATCGTTATCACGCTTGCGGTTATTATTGTTGCAATTACTGTTGGTGCTAATAACGATCAACTTATTACATTTAATTATATTATTGCCAAGAGCGAACTACGCTTATCAACTTTAGTTGCTATTTTATTTGGTTTTGGCTTAATCCTTGGTTGGTTAATCACAGGTTTCTTCTACCTTAAAATTAAAGTACAAAATATTGCTTTAAACCGTCGAGTAAAACGCCAAGCACAACAAATTGATGAATTGACTCTCCCTAAGGCTGAATAATGCTTGAATTGTTGTTCCTTTTGTTACCTATAGCAGCATTATATGGCTGGTACATGGGGCAGCGTAGCGCAAAGAAGGATCAAGAAACAGTCAATAATAAATTTTCTCGTGACTATGTAACGGGTTTAAATTTTCTTTTATCTAATCAGCAGGAAAAGGCCGTTGACCTTTTCCTTTCAATGCTACAAAAGCAAGAAACCGAAAATCAAATTACCACTGAATCGCAGTTTGAAGCCGAGCTTACTCTTGGTAATTTATTTCGTTCTCGTGGAGAAGTAGACCGAGCTTTACGTATTCATCAGGCAATAGAAAATAGTCCTGATTATTCTTTTGAACAAAAATTACTCGCTAAACAACAGTTGGCTAAAGATTTTATGGCAGCCGGTTTTTATGATCGAGCAGAAAATTACTATATCGTCTTACTGGATGAGCCGGAATTTGCAGTGAATTCACTCATGCAGTTAACGGTAATTTATCAAAAGACCAAAGAATGGAAAAAAGCGATTAATGTTGCGGAAAAACTCTTAAAAATTGCACCAGATACCGATAAAACACCATTATCACATTACTACTGTGAGTTGGCACAATCATTGAAAGCAGAGGATGAAAAAGCGTTTATCCAATCAATAAATAAAGCACTTGAATATTCCGGCGATTGTGTAAGAGCCTCTATTTTATTAGGTGACTACCATTTGGAAAAAGAGCAATATTCTCAGGCATTAACGCATTATGAATATATTTTGGAGCAAGATCCCAGCTATATCAGTGAAGTATTAAATAAAATCAAACAATGTTATATAGCCCAAAATCAGCTAGCTGATTTTGAATTGTTTTTAATAAAAGCGACTCAAACCAAGCACAATAGTAGTGTAGATTTGGCATTGGCGGAATTAATTGAACAAAAAGACGGAATTGAGTCTGCGCAATCAAAACTGTACCAGCAATTAAAGCAATTTCCGAATTTAATTACGTTTCATCGCTTTATTCATTACCAAGTCAATGAAGCAGAAGAGGGAAGAGGAAAAGAAAGTTTAATTTTGCTGCATAAAATGGTAGGAGATCGTATTCAAAAAGGCTTCCATTACCGTTGTTTAAATTGTGGTTATCAAAGTTATCGTTTAACATGGTATTGTCCGTCTTGCCGAAAATGGGAAAGTGTTAAACCTATGCAAAGTATTGTGGAAGTCATTTAAAAATATTTAAGGAGATCCAGATATGGATAATAAAATTATTGTTGCCCTCGATTATGAAACAGAGAACGAAGCATTAAGTTTTGTTGATCAGGTTGATCCTTCACTTTGTCGTTTAAAGGTGGGAAAAGAAATGTTTACCACTTTGGGGACTCATTTTGTGAAACAGCTTCAAGATCGTCAATTTGATGTTTTTTTAGATCTAAAATATCACGATATTCCAAATACGGTAGCTCGTGCAGTTCGTTCTGCCGCGGATTTAGGTGTATGGATGGTAGATTTACATGCCTCCGGCGGTCTACGTATGATGGAAACGGCCAAACAGATACTCGAACCTTACGGTAAAGATGCGCCGCTATTAATTGGGGTAACGGTATTGACCAGCATGGAAGATTTGGATTTACTCCAAATTGGCATTAATGCATCGCCAATGGAACAAGTTATTCGCCTTGCGCACTTATGTCAACGTGCAGGTTTGGATGGTGTAGTTTGTTCTCCTCAAGAAGTTGAAGTGTTACGTACTCATTGTGGTAAAGATTTCAAATTAATCACACCGGGAATTCGTCCTGAAGGCAGTGATGTTGGTGACCAACGTCGTGTAATGACACCGAAACAAGCAATTGAAACCGGTTCGGATTATCTTGTAATCGGTCGTCCGATTACTCAAGCTCAAGATCCGTTGGCTGTATTAAAATCTATTAATCAGTCTATCGTTTAACAAGCGGTCTGTTTTTAAGAGAAATTTGCAAATGAGCTTAGTTTATTCCACAGAAATCGGGCGCATCACACAAGAAAAACCGAAAGTAGAGCGACCGAAGGGAGATGGCATTGTACGAATTCAATGGCAAACAAGCGGGCGTAAAGGCAAAGGAGTTTGTGTCATTACAGGGCTTGAACTTGATGATAAAGCACTAATGTCTTTAGCTTCCGAATTAAAACGTAAAAGTGGCTGTGGAGGCTCGGTGAAAGACGGTGCGATTGAAATTCAAGGCGATAACCGAGATCAACTTAAACAGATGCTAGAGCAGAAAGGATTTCAGGTTAAACTTTCCGGCGGCTGATAATCTGCACTGAAATAAGGTTTATTTTCCTAACCTGTTTTCGGTGCAGATTTTTATGATTAACACAACTCAAATTGCAGCCAATTATTGGTTCATCATGATTTATAGGGTAGTGAAATGCCCTTTTTTATTTCCGAAAATAGCTTAATAAGGGCTCAGGATTTTGAATATACTGCGATAATTCTTTTTTATCCGGATGACCGATATAAGGAATTTGTCCTAAAAGCGGAGCATTAATTTTCTGAGAAAGCAATTCAATGAGTCCTGCGTAATGGCGTAATCCGGGATTTACTCGATTGGCAACCCATCCAACCAATTCAACCCCTTCTTGTTGAATAGCATTTGCGGTTAAAAGAGCATGGTTAACGCAACCTTCCTTAATTCCAACAACCAATACTACCGGCATACGGTTTTTTCTTACCCAATCGGCAAAACTCAGATCTTTATTAATCGGTGTTAACCAACCATTCGTTCCTTCGACAACCACATTGCTATAAGTATTTCTTAAGCGTACCAAATCTTTATTGAGTTTATTTACAGAAATATGGCATACCGCATCTAAAGCGGCAAAAATCGGTGTGCTGGAATGAATAAATGAATAACTATTAATTTCGCGATATTTTACAGGGGTAGGGCAACTGTTTTGAATAATTAATACATCACTGTTATCTTCACAAGCATAATCATCCTGATTTGGCTCTGTTGGTAGGGAGTCATCACCGCCACAAGCAATGGGTTTATATCCGATAACAGGAATGCCATATTGAGAAAGCAATTGCAGCAACGCTCTGGTAACTATCGTTTTCCCGACATCCGTATCGGTTCCTGCAATAAATAGACATGACATAATTAATTCCAATTCCTAAAAGTTACTAAATGGGCTTTAGTTTAATTAAAAAGTTATAATAGAAACCTGTTCTTAATCAAAAAAAACCAATAAATAGGAAGAATTTACAACATAATTGTCATGATAGGCATGAAAATGATAGGTATAAAAAGAGCCTCATGGTTATCAATAGGCTCTTCAGCTTATAATTCAATGATGTTTTTAATCAAATTTCCTTCATAGATACTCAGCTTAATCGCAACCGATGGAATAAATGGGCTATCCCAGTCATATTGACTTGTCACAATATCTACATTGAGATCAGGCAGCAGGAGATTTTGAGATAATTTTGCATGAATTTTATCGAACAGCACTTGCTTAATTCGTAGTAGTGGCGAGTTCAGCATAATTTTTTCGGTAGAGAAAATGTTGATCAAATTCATCAACATATAAGCTAAGTTATCCGCAAGGTGTTCTAAAATCATAAGCGCCTTAGGATTGTGTTGTTCTACGGACTCACAGAACCACATTATTTTTTCTTGAGAACGTTCAAATTCATTCGGTAAATATTGATCAATGAGTCTGTTTAATGATGAAAAGGTTATCTGATTCGCTAATTGATAACGTTCAAGTTCATTTAAATGCGGTGCTATTTCATCGCTCAACGGACTAAATTTAGGCATAATCATTTTATCAACATTCATCCGTTTATGCTCGTCATGGTGAAGTAGGGCACCTTTTAGTAACACGCTTAGATTTACCGTATCGTCCAGTTGCAAAAAAATAACATTATCATGGCTAATTAAACTACCTAACGTTGATTCCGCTAAAAACCATAGTTGGAAATGTTCGTTCATCAAAATCGGCTGAGAAAATTCAGTTTGAAGCGTTTTGACTAATGGGCAATCCAAAGGATAATGGCTTAATTGAGTAATGATATGTTTTGTGGTGTCAATTTTCCCGATAACACTAATTGATATCGCGAGTAATTTTTCATCATCAAAAGGATAGTGACGTGCAAAATTTTGCAGGCTATTTAGAATATAATCGGCTAAAGACGGATATTCTTCCGGAGTGAAGGTATAATCTAATTGATGAATCGGTTTACCGTTTAACTCGCATAATGAAATCGCTAATTTAGTCGGTGAGATCGTTAAACAAAGAAAATGCCAATAAAAAGGAGAAACCGCGAGCCCGACGGCAGGTCGTCCGCGGGAAAGTAAGTTTTGCGATGTTCTTTCTAAAATAAATTTATTATCAATCAGAGCTTTGGTCAACACCGTCATAGAGGCAGGAGCGAACCCCGACAATTTGGCCAAATCTGTACGAGAAATTAGCTCAAACTGCTCAACTAAACGGTAAACAGTACCTAGATGCTGATACTTATAGTCAGAAGAAGTTATTTTCATACATAATCCTTAAAAGTTCATTTGCTCCATAAGATAATTTCTTTATTTTGCAATCTTTATTTGGAATGGCAAACTTTTTAACTCAATTATGCGAGAGAGTTCACAAAATTATTTTATTTATTAAATTAAATGGGTAAAAATCAATCATTTTGAAAATTTGCAAAAAATGAACGAAAAAAGACCGCTTGTAACAGGTATTTATAATGAATAAACCAACAAATTATCAATGGATCAATAACAATTCAACATTAGCTGAGATGTGTCTGCGTTCTCGCCAACAGTCGGTTATTGCACTAGACACCGAGTTCGTCCGTACTCGTTCCTATTATCCCAAATTAGGGTTGATCCAACTTTTTGACGGAAAAGAAAGTTATTTAATTGACCCTTTATCTATCACGGATTTTTCCCCTTTTATTGCGTTATTAGCCGATAAAAAGGTGTTAAAAGTGCTGCATGCCTGCGGTGAGGATTTGGAGGTTTTTCAACACTATTTTCAACAATTACCGGAACCGATGTTAGATACTCAAATCATGGCAGGATTTGCAGGAGTGGGCGTTTCGCTTGGATTTGCTAAACTGGTTGCGTACTTTTTGCACATTGAATTAGACAAAGGTGCATCACGTACGGATTGGCTTGCCCGCCCGTTGACTGAAACGCAGCTACAATATGCGATTGCCGATGTATGGTATTTGTTACCTGTTTATCACAAACTCGCGGAATTATTAGCTTCGACGCCTTGGCAAGAGGCGGTAGAGCAAGAATGTGCTGCCTTATTAACCAAAAAATGTATCGAAGAAGATCCGGATAAAGCTTATAAAGAAATCAGCAATGCATGGGCGTTAAATCCACAACAATTAGCCGTGCTAAAAGTACTGGCTAAATGGCGATTAGAAGAAGCCAAAAAACGTGACTTGGCATTAAATTTTATTGTTAAGGAGCAAAGCTTATGGCAATTAGCTAAAATTCAACCGAAACACACATCCGCATTATTAGATTTTATGCATCCGAACGAAGTGAGGATTCATGGGAAAAAACTACTTTGGTTGGTAGAACAAGGTAGGGCTACAGAGGCGAATAATTATCCCGAACCTATTACTCGTTTAATTGACGAACCGGGTTATAAACAGTCACTAAAAGTATTACAGAAAAAAATTACTGAAATTCAACCGATTGGTTTAGAGACAGAGCTTCTCGCAAGTAAACGGCAGTTAAATCAGTTATTTTTATGGCATAAAAAGGGGGAAGACTCAAACCGATTGCCGGAATTACTATTAGGTTGGCGAGCTGAATTTGGACAGCAATTATTGAATAGTTGCTTAAAACCTTATGATAAATAGTTTACAAGCGGTCTTTTTGAATAAAATTTTTGCAAAAAGTAATAATTACAACGATTTAGAGAACTATTTTTAATAGACAATAGTCTAAGAAGCGCTTTTACCATTTATGAGTCGGTAAAGCATTCAACAAACGAGGTAACTATGAAATTTACAGTTGGAAAAATCGTTCTTATTACAACAATGTGTATTTCGCTCACCGCTTGTGTGGGTGATAGATCGGATCGTCGAGTGGCAACAGGCGCAGCCATTGGTGCCGCGACCGGTTATGTATTAAGTGACGGTGATACCGCTATAACTCTTGGTAGTGCTGCGCTTGGCGGTTTATTAGGTAATCAATACGATAAACATAGAGAACGTAGTTCAAATCGTGATTACGATGATGACCGAGGAGACAGAGAAGAATATCGAGACAAGTATGCTAGACAGCATAAAGGAAAGCATAAACCTAGATATAAACATGATGACGATTAAACAGTGAATTTATATTAAAGCGGCAAAAATTGCCGCTTTTTTATTTGACTAAACAAATTAAAGAGACAACGTCACGCTTTGATTGGTTAGAGAATGTTATTGTTCTTTCATCCTTAAGTAAAAAAGAATAATTGAATTATTAAGTGTTGCTGAAATATTTATTATTGCTGGATTTACTTTAAACATATCGAAAAATGATGGTTGATAAAACGGTTTTATGACTTGTTTTTGTTTCTTGAATTAATTTCGCATAACGTAGATTATGTTAAATAAAATAGTGAAATGTGCAAAAAATCAAACTTTAGCTATTTTTCCCTTCTTTCATTTTAGATAAGAATTTATTTTCAATGGTTAAAAGTGTATCCTAATGCTGTGCCACGTTTACTTTTAAACGTGTTCTTTTTTCTTATCAATAGGTGTTTCGTCTATGTCAAAAAATCTTATCCTTATTCTTAACTGTGGTAGCTCATCATTAAAATTTGCTATCTTAGACCCTGTTACCGGCGATGAAAAATTATCTGGTTTAGCTGAAGCATTTCATCTTGATGATGCTCGGATTAAATGGAAGCTACATGGTGAAAAAGGTAATGCTGATTTAGGTGCTGGTGCTGCACATAGTGAAGCATTAAATTTTATGGCTAATCATATTTTTACATTAGACCCATCGTTAAAAGAAAGCATTGGTGCAATTGGTCACCGAATTGTTCATGGTGGTGAAAAATTTACGTCTTCTGCGGTAATTACAGATGAAGTTATCAAAGGTATTGAATATGCTGTGCAATTCGCACCACTACACAACCCTGCTCACTTAATCGGTATTCAAGAAGCATTCCGAATTTTCCCTGAACTGAAAGAACGCAATGTGGCAGTATTTGATACTGCATTCCACCAAACTATGCCGGAAGAAGCATACTTATATGCTCTACCGTACTCTTTATATAAAGAACATGGTGTTCGCCGTTACGGTGCACACGGTACAAGCCATTATTATGTTAGCCGTGAAGTGGCGAAACAATTAAATATTGCAGAAAATAAAATCAATGTGATTACTTGTCATTTAGGTAACGGTGCCTCTGTCGCAGTTATCCGTGACGGTAAATGTATTGATACATCTATGGGGCTAACGCCTTTAGAAGGTCTTGTGATGGGAACTCGTTCCGGTGACTTAGATCCTGCAATTATCTTCTATATGTATGATACTTTAGGTATGAGTATGCAAGAAATTAACACTACTCTAACTAAAAAATCAGGTCTGCTTGGTTTAACGGAAGTTACCAGCGATTGCCGTTATTCAGAAGAAAACTATGCTAAGAAAACCGAGGCAAAACGTGCATTGGATGTATTCTGCTACCGTTTAGCGAAATATATTGGTTCTTATATGGCAGCACTCGGCGATGATCATCTTGATGCAATTGTCTTCACCGGCGGTATCGGTGAAAACTCCGCACCTGTTCGCGAGTTAACTTTAAAACATTTAAAATTATTCGGTATTAAAGTTGATCAAGAGAGAAATCTTGCTGCTCGTTTTGGTGGTGAAGGTGAAATTACTGCGGATGATTCAGCATTTCATGCTTATGTCATTCCGACTAATGAAGAGCTTGTCATTGCACAAGATACTGCTCGCTTAGCGTTATAATACCAAAACCTGCCAATCGGCAGGTTTTATCATTTACTTGAAAGCGAGTTTGTGATTTGCAAAAAAACATCCGAATCCGACCGCTTGCTTATTAATTTTGGAAGCACATTATGTCTAGAACAATAATTCTTATCCCAATTAGTACCGGTGTTGGTTTAACTAGTGTGAGCTTAGGTCTAGTTCATTCTCTAGAGCAAAAAGGAGCCAAAGTCGGGTTCCTAAAACCGATTGCTCAGCCTATCAGTGGTGAAGATACGTTAGACCGCTCAACTACGATTATCCGTGCATCTCAATCAACCGAAGTCGGTGATCCGATTATGTTAAGCGTTGCAGAAGCATTGATCAGCCAAAATCAAACGGATGTATTACTTGAAAGAGTTGTTGAAGCCCATCAACAGCTTTCTAAAAATTGTGATATTACAATCATTGAAGGTTTAATCCCAACACGTAAAAATTCTTACGCAAACAGCATTAATTACGAAATTGCACAAACCTTAGATGCAGAAATTATTCTGGTCGCTGCACCGGCTGCAGATTCGCCGGCGCAATTAAAAGAGCGCGTCGATGCGGCAGCTTCTCAATTTGGCGGTCGTGATAACCCTAATCTACTTGGCACAATCATTAATAAATTCAATGCACCGGTTGATGATTCAGGACGTACTCGTCCGGATTTAACCGAAATTTTTGATTCATTCCAACACAGTGCGAATAACATCATTGAAGTTGAAAATCTGTTCAAAAAAGGTCCTATCAAACTGTTGGCTTGCATTCCTTGGAAATCGGATTTAATCGCAACACGTGTAATTGATTTGGTGAAACACTTAGGGGCCGCAATTATTAACGAAGGTGATGTAGCGAAGCGCCGTATCCGCTCTATTACATTCTGTGCTCGTAGCTTGCCAAACATGGTAGAACATTTTAAAGCCGGTAGCTTATTGGTTACTTCTGCAGATCGTCCCGATGTCATAGTCGCGGCTGCGTTAGCCTCAATGAATGGTGTTGAACTTGGTGCTGTGTTGTTAACCGGTGGATATAAAATTGATAACCAAATTATGAAGCTTTGTCAGCATGCATTTGGTACCGGTTTACCGATTTTTCGTATTGAAGGTAATACATGGCAAACAGCATTAAGCTTACAAAGTTTTAGCCTTGAAGTACCGGTAGACGATAAAGAGCGTATTGAAGCCATTAAACAGTATGTTTCCGATCAATTTGATGCCGGTTTTATCGAAGGTATTTCAAAAGGTGCGGTGCGGGCACGCCGTTTATCTCCGGCAGCATTCCGTTACCAATTAACCGAACTGGCTCGTGCTGCGAAAAAACGTATTGTACTTCCGGAAGGCGATGAGCCACGTACGATTAAAGCGGCAGTATTATGTGCAGAACGTGGTATTGCGGAATGTATTTTGCTTGCCAATCCTGCCGAAGTACAACGTATTGCTGAAGTGCAAGGTGTCAAATTAGGCCCGGGCATTACGATTATCAATCCGAAAGATGTTCGTGAAAATTACGTTGAACGTTTAGTAGAGTTACGTAAAAACAAAGGTATGACGGAAGTCGTTGCTCGTGAACAGTTATTAGATAACGTTGTTCTCGGTACTATGATGTTAGAAGCTAACGAAGTAGACGGACTCGTTTCCGGCGCGGTGCATACAACAGCAAATACGATTCGCCCACCAATGCAAATCATTAAAACCGCACCGGGTAACTCCATTATTTCTTCAGTATTCTTCATGTTATTACCAGATCAAGTTCTTGTTTATGGTGACTGTGCGGTTAATCCTGATCCTAATGCAGAACAATTAGCTGAAATCGCCATTCAATCTGCGGATTCAGCCAAATCCTTCGGTGTCGATCCGCGCGTTGCAATGATCTCCTACTCTACCGGTACGTCAGGAAGCGGTGCGGATGTAGAAAAAGTCGCGGAAGCAACCCGTATTGCGAAAGAAAAGCGTCCGGATCTCATCATTGATGGGCCATTACAGTACGATGCTGCAATTATGGAAGATGTAGCACGTTCTAAGGCACCGAACTCCCCTGTTGCCGGTAAAGCTACGGTATTTATCTTCCCGGATCTGAATACCGGTAATACGACTTATAAAGCGGTGCAGCGTTCTGCAGATTTAGTTTCAATCGGTCCAATGCTTCAAGGTATGCGTAAACCGGTTAACGACCTGTCTCGCGGTGCGTTAGTTGATGATATTGTCTACACCATTGCATTAACGGCAATTCAAGCAACACAATAAATAATCACCTAATCAATAAAAAGCCCTCGAATCACGAGGGCTTTTTTACTTTATAAAAATCCAATCGAAATACCACCTAATATCACCACTAACCATACAGGGATATTCCAATAGACTAATGCACTGAATGCCAATAGTACAAACGAGAAATCACGCGGAGTAAATACGGCACTTGTCCAGACCGGATCGTATAACGCAGCGAGAAGTAATCCGACAACTGCTGCATTAATTCCTTGTAATGCAGTTTGAATATAGTTATTTTTTTGTAACTGAGACCAAAACGGAAGTACTCCGGCAATTAATAAAAAGGATGGGATAAAAATAGCAATGAGCGCAATCATTCCACCGAAAATACCATTGGGTGGAGAGACTGCAACAGAACCAAGAAAAGCCGCAAAGGTGAATAACGGTCCCGGTACTGCTTGAGCAGCTCCGTAGCCCGCTAAAAACGTATCATGACTGACCAAACCGGTTGACACAATTTCTGTTTTCAGTAGTGGTAAAACAACGTGTCCCCCACCAAAAACAAGTGAACCTGCACGATAAAAACTATCGTTCATCATCCAAAATTGACTGGACGACACAGAATGGATATAAGGCAAGACCATTAACAGCATTGCAAATATAATAAGCCAAATAGCCCCGGAACGGCGACTGATTGAAACACTAAAAGCTGAATTATCACTTTTTAAGCTATTTTTAAACAGAATAACCCCGAGAATACCGGCAATGACAATAACAACAGGTTGAATCCAAATTTGTGGAACAAGCGATACGATAACGGCTGCAATTATCATAATGCTTACTTTTTGAATACCTTGACACAATTTTGTTGCCATTGTCCAAACAGCCTGTGCAACGACGGCTACTGCTACAATTTTTAGTCCGTGTAAAACCTGTGCAGATAATATTTCGGAATAATTTTGAATACCTAATGCAAAAAGAATCAGCATAATTGCAGAAGGCAGCGTAAATCCGACCCAAGCAAGAAAAGCACCTAAATACCCTGCTTTTGACAGTCCGATAGCCATTCCTACTTGGCTACTCGCAGGTCCCGGTAAGAATTGACAGAGTGCAACAAGATCAGCATAAGCTTGTTCGGAATACCACCCTCTTTTTTTGACGAATTCTTCATGAAAATACGCCAAATGTGCAACCGGTCCACCAAAAGAAGTAAAGCCTAAACGTAGAAAAATCAGGAAAATATGTAATGGCGTGACGGATTTCATATTTAACTCCATTTCATACCCGAGGTGAGTTTATATAAAGGCGCAATATAAAAGCAGTCGATCTCGCCTCAAAATTTGCAAATTTTAAGACGAAACTGACCGCTTGTATTAACTTATTTATTCCCCGAACCCTTTTAATCCGACAACGTGAACGTACTCTTGATTGTTGGCGATTTTACGTACCAGTTTATAGGTTGTACCACGTTCTGGACTTATATTCTCCGGTGCGGCGATAAGCAGTTGCATATCTAAACGTTCGCAAAGTTCAAAGAGCGTATTGATTGACATCGCATCTAAACGTGCGGCTTCGTCTAGGAATAGCAAACGACACGGCAGGATATCTTTGGCACGTAGGCGACGAGATTCTTCTTCCCAGCTTTGCACCACCATGAGTAAGATCGACATACCGGTACCGATAGCTTCACCCGTTGAAAGCGAGCTACTTTCCGCACGCATCCAACCGTCAGCACCACGAAAGGTTTCTACTTCCAAATCTAAATAATTACGATAATCCAGCAACTCTTCTCCAATGGTTTGCGGTGTGCGTTGCCCCATTTCGATATGCGGGTTCACACGTTTATACAACATGGCTAAGGCTTCCGAGAAGCTGAGTTTTTGGTTCTCGAATAAATCAGAGTGTTGATCACGCTCGCTTGATAATGCATTGAGTAAAATCGCGTGGGTGTCACGAATATTCACAACCAAACGTACCCCTTTCACCTGACCGAAGGCGATATTTTGTAGTCCTTGGTTGAGTTGTAGTATACGGTTTTGCTCGCGCTGAATGGTTTTTCGCAAGATATTCGCGACGCTTTCCGAGCTGATGGCTAATTTTTTCTCACGTGAAGTGAGTTCATTGGTTAAACGCGAAAGCTCAATTTCCATTTGTTCGATAGCATCGATCGGATCATCTGTTTTGATAATATCTTGACGAATGCGCTCACGCAAATGTTGATAAACCGAGATAAAAAATGCAATTTTATTCTCTGGCTTGCGGCTGTCTTCCGATGCCCGTAGGCTGTCTCGCAGATATTCATTATCTGCTACAGCTTGACGCAATGCACCCAGTGCTTTGTCCGAAATGGAACGTAATTCTTCCGCAGTTTGATAAGCTAATTCACGGCGATTTAAGCGTTTTTCTACATCACTGTTGCGAGAAAGTTTTAACACCAAACACCAACTTACCTTCGCTTGTACCACGATTTCACGTTGTGCTTTGTATTCCCGTTCTGCTTTACGCAATGCTTTTCCAAGATTGTCCGCTTCTGCTTCAATGACCGCTAATTGTTTGTCAATATAGCTCTTGCGGGTGCGGTGCTGATTTAAACGTTGTTGTAACTCATCACGGCGGATACGGGCGCGTTCCTCTGCCCCACTATCGTTACGAATACCGTATTCATCCATTTCTCGCACAAGCTCTTGTAACATCTGGTTTTTCGCATCATAAGAACTGCGTAAGGATGTAAATACTTGATTATATTGTGTTAATTGAGTTTGTGCTTGGCGTAACAGTTCGCGCGCTTGTTCACGTTCACGCTGTGCATTTTCTAAACGTTGACGAAGTTGTTCATTCAATGCAGAGCCTTCCGCGCCAATGGTTTCTTTGTAGCTAAAGTGCAAACGGCGGTTCATGACATCGGCCAAACTGAACACTTTTTGTTGTAACAATTTTTGTTGTTCCACAGCGCGTTTATAGTTTTCTTGGAGCTGATCAAACTGGGTTGGATCGCTCTTCAATGCCGCTGCAATCGGCTCAAGTTGAGCTAAGAAATTGCCGTATTGACGGATGAACTGCTCATCTTCTTGAGCCTCTAATAACTGCTCTCGGCACTCTTCTACACGGTCTAGTAAAGTTTCATCTGCCAGTACATTTAATTGTGGCAAGACTTTGTTCAACAGTTGTAACTGCACCTTGCTATTATCTAACTGGTGGCGAAGTTGTTGCTCTTGCCCGTTTGCTTGGTTTAAATCACGTTCAATTTCCGTGCGCTGCTGGGCAATCGCTTGCATAGTCACTTCCGGATCCGGCTGAAATGCAAGAGCTAAATGCGTACCGACGAATTGGCTAAGATGTTGATGTAAACGCTGACATTTTTGCACGTCAAAAGCACGTTCCGCGTGTTTTTCGGCAGTTTCATCACGCTCAGCATTGAGTTTTTCAAGCTGTTTCTCACGGGATGCTCGTCCGAACACAGCAAATTCAGAAAATTTAGAGTAACGCCATTGACGATCAGAAAGTTGAACTACCACGCCGTCTTTGAACTCTTCCGACAGGAATACGTTATCGTCAAAGGCGTTCGGATCACCTTCAATCAAATAAAGATTATCAGGACAATCATCTAACTGTGATAGCTGTGATTTCACGGCTTCCAAATCACGTACCACAATGGCATGGCGGGCCTCCCCATATAAAGCTGAGAAGTATGGCGCATCTTCAAGCGATACGTCATCATACAATTCTGAAATTAATACGCCGCCGAATTTTTCTGCAAGATGATTTAAGCGAATATCTTCAGCTCCGTCCGGTTGACTTAGGCGAGAGATCTGTTCATCCAATAGCTGTTCACGACGGGCCAGTTCATCACGTTCAAGCGTAGCTTCACGCTCTTTGCTCAACATGGTTTGCATAAACAGCATCACGGCTTGACTGGCTTCAAATGTTTCACCGCACTGCTCTTGTAGGCGAATAAGTGCGGACTGTGCCGTATGCCATGCCGGAGCATTTTGAGCAAGCTGCTGATATTGTTGATTCAATTGTTCGCGCTGTTGACGTTGAGTTGAACGCACTTCAACAAACTGAGCAAGCTCCGATTCTAAATCTTCAAGTCGGGCTTGTTGCTCTTCGTAGTAAGCTTCAAGTTCTTCGGCATTGGCTAAATCCGTTTGAGCTTTTTGATTAAATTCTGCTAATAATCGTTCGGCATTTCGCTGTTGGTGCAAACGTTGTTCTAATTCTGCAAGTTTTTGGCGTAAAGCCACCGCTTGTTGAGCTTGAGATTTTTGATTCGGGTAAGCGGAAAGCAATTTACGGGCGTCATCCCACGCTTGCAAGCGGTCCGTTTCACCGACAATTTTGCAAACAAGCTCATACGCTTTATCAAATTGACTTTTCGCCATATCCGATACTGATAAGCGTTGTTCAAGATCGAATACACGGTCGGTCATTTCATCTGCTTGGGCTGAAAATTCTGCGTGGTAATCTTCGACATTATGTAAATCTAAATGAGCTAATCCACTTAATTGTTTTGCTTTTTCTAAGGCGTTGATCGCTTGTTGGTATTGCAGTGCGCGAGTTTGCTGTGCATCGAGTGCTTGTTGGTAATCAGCCATTTGTGAACGCAGTTCTTCAACCACGTCTTCGGCTTCATCCGCACGGGATTGAGCCTGTTCGACACGTTCCGTGACTTCCTCCAACGCCATTTGTTGCTCTTCAAGTTTTTCGTTTAGCTCATCCACTTCATCTTGATAGCGTTCCATTTTTTCTTGATGACGAACAGCATTCATCACCAAATTGAGATGATCGGTCGCACTATTATATTCTGCCTCTAATCCACCCTCATTTTGTTCAAGATCATGCATTTCACGGCTTAATTCAACAATACGTTGCTGTTCAAGCTCGATTTTTGATTTGGTTTGATACCACTCTTGACGTTTTTCAATTGCATTTTGCACGTTGCCGCGACGCTCGTTTGCATGGCGCATATAATCTGCCGATACATAGTTGGTCGATTCAGTGATCAACTTTTTGAACATATCACGGTCAGACTGGGTTACTTTAATCGCTTCAAGGGTCATTCGATTTTCACGCAATGCGGATTCCATATCTTGGAAGGCTTGGCGCACACCGAGATTCTCCGGCAGCAAGTAGTCACGTAGAGATTTAGTGATAACACTTGAGATACCACCGTAAAGAGATGCTTCGATTAATTTATAAAATTTGCTACGGTCAGATGATGAACGAAGGCGTTTCGGAATAATGCCCAGATCAAATAAGAAACCGTGATAATCGGTGATGGAATGATATTGTTTGAACTGAACGTCACTTCCGTCAAACTTATCTTTCAGATCGTTTAACGGCAGAACACGGGCGTTTTTTTCACCGACCTGTTCCGTTAAAATACTAATGATCGATTGATTAAAATCGATATTTTGGATAGAAAATGAACGGATGTCGACTTTTTTATCGCGTCCTGCAATCTGTTGCAAACGCACCCCGGTAATCACTCGTTGCTTGCGTGAGTTTTCACTTTCAAGCACCGCATAACAAACACCCGCTTTTAATTTACCGTATAAACCTTTATCACGCGAGCTGGAGGTTGAGCCGGCTTCGGTTGTATTTCGGAAGTTAATTAGGCTGAGATCGGGTATTAACGCAGTAACAAAACCTGCCATCGTGGTCGATTTACCCGCTCCGTTACCGCCCGAAAGGGTTGTGACTAATTCGTCCAAATCAAAAGTACGGGCAAAAAAACCGTTCCAGTTGATGAGGGTCAGCGAGCGAAATTTACCACGCTCAACGCTGTCAGAGCGTTTCGCTAATGGTGCGGTTACATTGTCTTGTTGCGAAATGAAATCCGTGTTGTTCATTAGGATTTTTCCTTTGGGTTATCTGTTTGTTCTTTCGTTATTTCTAGTTAAGCATTCGTTCTACCCTTTAAGGTAGTAAAGTTACTCTTCGCTTTGTTCTAATACTTCTTCATCGGAATCTAATTCTGCAATTTCTTGCTCCGAATCGACCGCTTGTTCGTTGAGTAAAGCCGGATTCGTCGCTTCACCGTCACGAATTAAGCGTAATTGTGCTTCACGCGGATCGTCTCCTGTGCGTACATCTGCACCAAATCGGAATACCGATTCAGAAATGACAAATTTTTTACTGTTTTGGTCACCCATGCGGGTAATAATACCGATACGCTGTAAACGGCGTAATGCACCACCGACTTTTTCAGCAAGTTTGGCTTTATCTAAGTCTGAACCTGTTGAACGCGGGTTAACCGCTTTAAGTAATTTTGTTTCATCGGCAAGGTTAAGAAGCTCTTCATAAACATCATCAAAACTGAAAATACCTTGTTGGGCCAAACGCTCCGGACTCAAATAGAGATAACACAATACTTTACCGACTAACATTTCCATTTCACTCATGGCACTACGGGCAATCAACGTCGTTGCTTTCGGACGTAAATAGAAAAAACCTTCCGGAGCACGGATTAATTCAACATGATAACGGCGGTAGAATTGCTCTAATTCTGCTTGGAAATCCATTAAAAACGCATGTTCGTCAAGGGCTTCTAAACTGATATGTCGCCCTGCACGCAACTGACTGTCAAGCTGCGGAAAAATCGGATTAGCAATCGCAAGGACTAATTTCGTTGGGATAAGATCTTGGTTGTCTGTCATTGTATTTTCTCTTAATTATGCCGGCACGAGCGTCTCGTTCGAGCTATAAATTCATTCAAATATTGTTATTTTTTGCCACTCATTGATCTAACGATTATAGCGGTCAATTACATTCGCCTGAACTTCGGCGCCTTTCTCGTTAATTGGTTGCCATTCCGGATAAATAGCGCGGGTATCTTGACTTGCCATTCCCAGTTTAACGGCTTGATCCACAATTATGCGAGCAACGTCAAAATGACGCGATTCCGGATATTTTGCAAGCTGTTCGCGTAAAATAGCACCAAGATCGAGCGGTTTATCTTGTTCACGGAACGGGGCAAGTTGTGCCTGCATAATTGCAATAATCTGCTCTTGTACTTCGCTCATTGATTCAAATTCCAGTTCGTTTGGTAATTCGCCAACAGCTTCCGCTTCATTAAATTCAGTTTCGTCATCCCGTAAATCGACTAACGGATCCGCTTTGGCAATATAAAGTTGCCATGGCGCATCAAAATAGCTTTGAATAGATTGGCGCAAACGTTGACCGAATACACGGTTTTTATCCATATCAATGGCGGTACGAATAAATTTATGAACATGGCGGTCGTAGCCGATCCAAAGGTCAATGGCTTGTTGTCCCCAACTGATAATGCGGTCGAGCTTGTTTTGGAGATTAACGACAAGTTGATCAACGAAATCTAAATCCTCACGCCCAATTAAGCAACTTTGAATACGCAGTAATTGAGCCTGAAGCTTATCGCCGGCAGCATTTAATGTATCCTGTAATTCGCGCAAATTGCCTGATGTTTCATCTAATAATTGCTGACAAGTGGCTATTGCTTCGTGCCAATTTTGATTTAATAAGCTTGCGATGCGTTCACGAATTTGCTGCTGATTTTCGTCCATCATGCGTTGCGAAAGATCAATGCTATCGAAAATCTCGGCGACGGAGTATTTCAACGGACCGAATACTTGAGTACGCCAAAAACGTTCGTCACCGTCTTCTTCAGCTGACGCGGAGGCTCGTTGAATTTCTTCGGCAACAATGGAAAGCTGGATAGAAAGACGCAATGTGGAGAATTCGCGTTGACGAACATAATAATCTGAAACACCGACGCCAAGCGGAGTTAAACGATAAATGGCCAAACCTTCGGTAAATTCACTGCTGAAGCGGTTTAAAAAACGCTGTTTAACAAGGTCATTCACAGCGTTATTGGCACGCTGAGCCAAGGTCGCATCCGATTGTTCGAACGTACTGGAAACATGGCGGAACAGATCATGTAAATCGGTTTCGAGCAATTCGCCGTCCATTCTTTCATTGTTATACAATGAAATGGCTAATAAAAAAGCGAGGCGATCGGTAGAAAGCGAGAGTGAAAATTCACGATCTCTTGTCCACGAAATAAGTTCTGGAAGTGTTTGTGCCAATTCGTTTTGCATAGGCGGCTTAAATCACAGTTTAATATGTTAAAAAATAGTGTGTATTGTAACCTATGCGAGAGGAAATGGGAAAGACAAGCGGTCAGTTTTGCGTGATTTTCTGCATAATCCTATTGATTTTGCGTGAATTTGCAAAATAATGCAGGAAACTGACCGCTTGTCTCTTTCAAATTTTGTTGAGAAGTTGCTCAATCATTAATAAGGCAATATCCGTTTGGCTGACTCGCTCGATCATTTCAAGCCCCGGGCTGGCATTGACTTCCAACACCATTAACCCCTGATTAGACCTAATCATATCCACTCCAGCAACATCCAAACCTAACAGCTGGGTTGCGGCTACAGCCATTTGTTGTTCTTGCTCGCTCAAATGAATATTTACAGCGGAGCCTCCACGATGAATATTTGCGCGAAATTCGTCGCCGTTACCTAAGCGTGCCATTGTTGCGACGACTCTGTCACCAATTACAAAAGCACGAATGTCCTGCCCTTTCGATTCCGCAATAAATTGCTGTTGTAAGGTTTGAATATCTGCATTTTTTAAGGTTTCCAACAAGCTGACAGTACTACTTTTATTTTCACTTAACATTACCCCGATACCTTGCGAACCGGATAATGTTTTGATCACGACAGGCAAATTAAATTGCGTCAAACCAGCTGCCGTCGAATATAAATTACCGCTGAGAACCGTTATGGGAATTGGGATGCCGTGTGCATTCAAACGCTGTAAACTTTGCCATTTGTCACGTGCTAAGGCGACACTCTCCGCACCATTAAGTACCGCCGTACCTTGCAATTCGAAATGACGTAAAACGCGACAACCCATTTCTGTACTTGACGTGCCGAAACGCGGTAAGACACCGTCATATTGGTTGATTTTTATCGGTTCAGGTCGTTGTTTATCGTAGCTTTCACCTTCATGATAATAAAATTGAAATTGCCCTTGTTCCAAACGCAATAAAAAGCGGTTCGGATCAAAGATATCTAATCGGCATCCTTTTGATTCGGCAGCTTGAACTAAACGTTGACAACTATATAAACGCGATTCACGACATAGCATTAATAATTTCATTTTTTGAGAAAACCTTGTTGTTGGAAATACCCCAAAATATGCGGCCGAACCGGTGCATTCAGCACTTTTTTAATGTTGTCCTGCCAATTTAAACGTAAACCTGCACGCTTTTCATAGTAAGCGGTCAGTTCTTGATTATATTTTGCAAGTTCATCGTAATCTAACGGAGTATAACCGTTTTCATAACACATCAATGCTTGCGGTAGACGAGGTTTTAGAAGCGGATCTTGTGCGGGGTATCCTAAGCAAATCCCCACTAACGGAATCACTGATTCAGGCAAATTTAATACATCGGACACGGTTTGAATATTATTGCGTAATGCGCCGATAAATACCCCGCCTAATCCGAGAGATTCAGCTGCTAACAAGACATTTTGTGCCATAATTCCGCTATCGACCGCACCTATAATACTGACTTCAGCCCAATCGATTTGTGCTCCCGGACTAAGCTGTTTATGTTTATTAAAGTCGATACAGAATAGTAAAAATTCGGCACATTCAGTGATGTAAGTCATTCCGGAAGCGTCACGCAGACATTCACGAATTTTCTGATCGGTCACCCTAATGATCGAAACACATTGTAAGTTATTTGAGGTTGACGCGCGTCTGCCTGCATCAATTAGCGAGCTGAGTATTTCGCTTGAAATCGGTTGAGATGTAAATTTACGAATAGAACGATGGGATAAAATCGTTTCTAGAGTGGGTTTACTTTGCATTTTATTTACCTGTCGACAAAAGAAAAATCCTTCAAATATTACTCTTTGAAGGATTTATGCTCAAGGTTTTGTTATAGCCGTTCAAGGTAATTTTTACCGCCCAAGTTTTGTACTTGACGCATAATCCATCGTTGACGTTTGCGCATGGTAGAATTCGGTTTATCTACCTTATAAATTAATGGATTCGGTAATGATGCGGCGAGTAACGCCGATTCTTGTAAAGTTAATTTGCTTGCTGTTTTTTTGAAATAATGTTGAGCGGCAGCTTCTACTCCAAAAATACCCTCGCCAAATTCAGCAATATTTAAATAAACTTCTAAAACCCGCTGTTTGCTCCATACGGTTTCCACTAAAAAAGCCAAAGGCAGTTCAATCGCCTTTCTCACCCAACTGGTGCCGTGCCAAAGATAAAGATTTTTAACGGTTTGCTGTGTGATGGTTGAGGCTCCTCGCGGTTTCTTATTGGTTGAAGCGTTACGTTTTAACGCTGCTTCAATTGCATTAAAATCCACCCCGAAGTGAGAATCGAATTTTTGGTCTTCTCCGGCAATCACTGCCATTTGCATTTGCCAAGAAATATTATCAATACTAACCCAATCATATTGAATATCGTAGCTATCCCATGTCATCAGGTGTGCGGCTTTTTGCTGTAGCATGTAAGCGGAAAACGGAACCGGTACGACACTAAAAATCAAAGTAAGCGAGAGATAAAATGTCGTAAAAGCGGTAATGAGACGAGAGGAAAAAAAGCAAATCCATCCTCTAATCGAACGAATTTTTTTCGGGATAAAAAAGGCAAAACATTTTTTGAGTAAGCGACAACTTTTTGCGATAAAGAAATTACGTTTCACCATTCAGTTTTTCACCTACCCATTTTAATGTCTCCGAATCAACGGTTTTCAACATATTAGAACCTCGCGTAATGGTTGCCGCACTAGTATTAAGTTGTTGT
The DNA here is from genome assembly GCF_041814905.1 of Glaesserella sp. Taxonomy (NCBI): domain Bacteria; kingdom Pseudomonadati; phylum Pseudomonadota; class Gammaproteobacteria; order Pasteurellales; family Pasteurellaceae; genus Glaesserella; species Glaesserella sp. The sequence goes on from NZ_JBGXYA010000021.1 coordinate 66,937, forward strand.
TGAATTTCACGTTGTGAAAGTCGGTTATCCAATAATGCGCGAATAATCTGTACACGTAACCCTAAGGCACTGCGTTCGTCAGGCGTTAAAAACATAGATAAAAGCGCTTCAGTTTTATCTTCGGCGACAGCTTGCTTCAACAATTCCAAAACATGTTGCCATTCTTGCGGATCGCGCTGATTATAAAGAGATTTCATAGGCATTTAGGTATCAGTAGATAAGACAAGCGGTGAGATTAGCAAAATTTTTTGCAAAACTCACCGCTTTTATCCAATTATTTTTGCTTTTTATCGCTGCGTTGGTCGTCTAACTCAGCACCTTTAGGTACAGTAAATTTGAATATATCGTTGGATAAATTCATTGTAGTGATATTCCGTAGCACATACAGGTTGCTTTGTCCGTCACGTTCAATAGTACTGAAACCTTTCAATAAACCGTTTGCATCAATTCGGACATCAAACTGTTTTATACCACTTTTTTTCGATTTCGGTTTCAAAACAAAAGTATCGGTATTTTGCTGAACATCATATTGATCCCAATGACTTTTATCGCTGCTGGTTAATAGTACAAAAGGCGTATCGTTTACCGCATCTTTGACCCAATTAGCCGTGACTTGCGATACAAATGGATCATAGAACCATAATGTTTCACCATCGGATACGATAATATTCTCTTGCGGAGTTTTTGTATCCATTCTGAACAGATTAGGACGTTTTACCTGAAACTTACCCTGCCCTTTCTGTATTTCTTTTCCTTTACTTGAACGAACCGTTTGCTCAAAATCCGCACTATATTGGCTAACCTGCTCTAATCGTTTTTGTAGCTCCGCAACAGATTGCGCATCTGCAAAAGCAAATGATGTCACAGAAAATAAAGTTAAGCTCAATAGTGATTTTTTTAATAAATGTTTCATTGGTTATCCTTTTAAGTCCCAAATGGTGCCTGTTTGACAATTCACATAATAAAAGTTCAGTAGCGAGAGGATATCGTGATTAAAAACGGATACCCGTTCCAACGCCAAAACCGAATCCGACACCGTTAGAGCCACCGCTTGCCCCAACGCCTACACTGCATCCGACGATGAGAAGCGCACATAGACACAAAACGATTTTTTTCATTTTTTGTTTCCTTTAAAAACTATTGTAGTATGTGTAAATCTAATGCAGTATTCTACCCTTTATTCGTTGTTTAAACTAACGTAAAACGAGGATTATATGAAGATTTTGCGTAAATTTCCCCTTTTGCTTATGCTGGCTACCGCGACCGCAGCGGATGCCGCGATATTGGATATCAGTGAAAACCAAATTAATCACTATATCGAAACACGGCTAGCCGAAAAAGTGCCGTTAAAAGATCGTGTCGGTGTTTCCGGCCTATTTGAATTGGATTATCACCTTTATAATTTAACGACCAAAATCGGACAAACGGAAGAACAACGCGTGGAAATTGCCGGTGATGTTGACGGACTACTTAAATTAAAAGGTAAACAATATCAGGCAAAAATTCAGCTAAATATGGATACGGTACCTTATTATGATCCCGAAAAAGGTGCGCTGTTTCTAAAAGACGTTAGATTGATCAATTGGACGGCAACACCGGAAAAGTATCAGCGTGAACTACAAATGTTTATGCCATTAGTCGCAGACGGTGTAGCGAGTGTGCTAAATAATACACCTGTTTATACCCTAGATGAAAGCAAGCCTCAAGAGGCAATGATGAAACGATTCGGAAAAAAAATCATCGTGGAAAAAGGATTGATTCGTTTAGAAACATCACTTTTTTAAACCAACAATAAAATAGTTAAATAAAAAGCCCACTAAACGTGGGCTTTTACATCTTTACAACAGCTAATGTTATTATAAGTTATTAAGCTGTTGATACATTTTTTCTAGGCGTTTTTCTCGTCTATCGTCTTCAATCCACCAAACAATAGGAAATGTCGCTGCTACCATTGCAAGCATCCATAACCAGCCATTTTCCATAATGATTGTGAGTAGTAAAAACAAAAGTAAACCTAGAAAAAAGGTACCAAAAACTTTTAGCTTGTTTGTCAATGTTTCCATTTTATTTGTCTCCTGTAAAAATATGTTTGTAAGATATAGTAAATTTATTTAAGTTACAACTGTTGTTTAGCTCCATTTATGTAAATTTAGTTTATTTGGTTATTAATTGAGCAATGTGGCGCAATTCGATGGATTTTTGCTAAATTGCCCGCATATTTTTTAGTTCAGAGGAAGAAAAAGCCAAAATCTGTAGTGTTACTTCATAAAATGACCATAAACTTCCCTTATAAACAGATAACATGGAGTAAAACTTAAAAATTTTGTGATCTATGTCGAAATTCTTAACATTGCTTATTGTAGATTTTACATTTCTGACTAAAATTTACTCCAAATTTTTACTATACCGTAAGGAGAATTAATCAATGGAAATAGGTACCGTAAAATGGTTTAACAATGCAAAAGGTTTCGGATTCATCACTTCAGATATTTTTGACGGTGATATTTTTGCTCACTTTTCTGCAATTGAAGGCGAAGGCTACCGTTCATTAAAAATGGGGCAAAAAGTACAATTCGAATTTACGAATGGAGATAAAGGCGCTTCAGCATCCCGTATTATTCCGATTGTTGAATAGCTTTTTACTCTTACTTAGGGAAACAAGCGGTTGGATTTATAAAGAATTTTACAAATCCAACCGTTTTTTTATTTTATAAACGAGCCCTTCTCTGTTTTGTGCTAAACTGTCACGGCTTTAAAATACGAGAGAAAGATATGAAAAAAATTGAACGCTTATTTGCGAATAATCATGCTTGGGCTAATCAAATGAAAGACGAGCAATCGGATTATTTCAAACAACTTGCAGAGCATCAAAAACCAAGCTATTTATGGATAGGCTGTTCTGATAGTCGAGTGCCCGCGGAAAAGTTAACCGGCTTGGAACCAGGAGAGCTGTTTGTACATCGTAATGTCGCCAATTTAGTGATTCATACTGATTTAAACTGCTTGTCCGTAGTGCAATATGCGGTAGATGTCTTGGATATTGAGCATATCATTATTTGCGGTCATACAAATTGTGGTGGGATTAAAGCCGCTATCGGCACCGAGGATTATGGTTTAATTAATAACTGGTTACTGCATATCCGTGATTTATGGTTTAAACACAGCCATTTGTTAGGGAAGTTAACGGCGGATCAACGTGCGGATATGCTGGTGCGCTTAAATGTAGCAGAACAAGTTTATAATTTAGGTCGATCTTCTATTGTCAAAGCCGCTTGGGCAAAAGGGAAAAAACTCTCTTTACACGGTTGGGTGTATGACGTTAACGATGGTTTCTTAAATGATCAAGGTGTAATCGCAACCAGCCGTGAGAGTCTTGAGATTACCTATCGCAATGCGATTGCAAAATTACTGACTGAAGCGGATGAAATTTGCGCCAATAATCAAGATTGCGGTGAAAACGAAGAAAATTTCAAAGATATTCTCTCCTCAACGAAAGGTTTCTAAAAATAACGGCACAAATTTTGATTAATCCGTGCCGTTTTTCTCTCTATAAAGCGAGCTAGTTTAGTTGTGCAAAGGCTTGTAATAAGTCGGCCTTAATATCTTCTACGTGTTCAAGCCCTACCGAAAAGCGTAACAGGTTATTTGTGATACCGCGAGCAATACGTTCGGCTTCCGGAATATCCATGTGGGTTTGAGTTGAGGGGTAAGTAATAAAACTTTCCGTTCCGCCTAAACTTTCTGCAAAAGTAATCATCTTGATCGCTTTTAAGAATTTCGGCACCCACTCTTCTTTCTTCAGACGGAATGACAACATTCCGCTTTTACCGGAATACAGCACACTATCAATTTCCGGTCGTTGTCTTAAAAATTCAGCAATTTCCGTTGCATTCGATTGATGACGTTCCATACGTAACGCAAGGGTTTTTAAACCACGGATGATCAAATAAGAATCAAACGGAGATAATACCGCTCCGGCGCCGTTTTGGATATAAAACAGGCGATCACACAATGCCTGACCTTTTGCCACAATCAAACCTGCCAACACATCATTGTGTCCTGATAAATATTTGGTTGCACTGTGAAAAACAATATCTGCACCTAATGCAAGCGGGCGGAATAATACAGGAGTCAAGAAAGTATTATCCACAATGAGCATTAAATTATGTTTTTTGGCAATCGTTGATATTGCGGCGACATCGCACTCCTCCATTAACGGATTAGACGGTGTTTCAACCAAAATCGCTTTGGTATTCGGCGTAATGGCACGTTCAATTGCATGAACGTCCGCCGTATTCACATAAACGGGTTTCACCGTGTGATTGTTTTTGTAGCAGAAATCTAACAGACGGTAGGTTCCGCCATAAACATCGCTGGAAACAATCCACTCATCCGGCGCTTTAAATAACGACATAATCAGTTGAATCGCCGCCATGCCCGATGCGCAGGCAAAACCGGCATCGCCGCCTTCTAAATCGGCAATCCCCTGCTCTAATACCGCACGTGTCGGGTTTTTTGTGCGGGTATAATCGTAACCCGTTGATTCTCCTAAGCCGTCACGACCATAGGCGGTAGATAAAATAATCGGGGTTGCAACCGCACCTGTACGCGGATCGCTACGGTTACCAAGCTGAACCAATGTAGTTTCAATATTATTGAATTTAGTCATAATTATCCTTTTTTGCAAAATTTGTTGTATTTCCGACCGCTTGTTATAGGTTGTTTAAGTCCAATACGTCCGTCATATCAAACAGACCATGCTGTTTGGTTTGAAGCCATTTGGCTGCACGTACGGCGCCGTTGGCAAAAGTCATTCGACTTGACGCTTTATGCGCAATTTCGACGCGTTCACCTTCATCGGCGAACCAAACACTATGTTCGCCTACCACGTCACCGGCACGAATGGTGGCAAAACCGATCTCATCACGTTTACGTTCGCCTGTTATGCCTTCACGGGCAAAAACACCGTGAGTTTTTAGATCGCGCCCTAAAGTTTTTGCAATATGCTCCCCCATTGACAATGCGGTACCTGATGGTGCATCGACTTTGTGGCGGTGGTGCGCTTCAATCACTTCAATATCACAATAATCACCCATGACTTTTGCCGCTTTTTCTAACAGCTTAAAAACTAAATTTACGCCGACACTGTAGTTTGATGCAAACACGATCGCAATTTTTTGCGCCGCAGTGTGAATAGCGTGTTTACCCGCATCATCAAAACCAGTGGTACCAATCACCATTTTTTTATTGTGGGTGACACAGTAGGTAATATGCTCTAGCGTACCTTCCGGTCGGGTGAAATCAATTAATAAATCAAAGTCCGCTTCAGCTAAATTATCTTTGACTGCAACGCCTAAATTGCCTACCCCCGCTAGCTCGCCGGCATCTGCACCGATTAATGAAGAACCTTTGCGTTCAAAAGCTGCAGATAATTCAACGCCTTGCGTATTGTTTACTGCTTGGATGAGTTGGCGGCCCATGCGTCCGCCCGCTCCGACTATACCGATTTTTAATGTCATGTTTGTTTCCTTAATTCTTTTAGTACAAGCGGTCAGATTCTACAAGAAATTTACAAATTTTAGAACCGCAAAGCATAAAAAACCCCGACTAGATGTATCGGGGTTTTCAGATATGCTATTAAGTCACGGAGCTTTGTTCGTTTTCTTTCGGTTCCTCTTCTATCGGTGGAATCGGGGCAAAATAGCCCACCAATAAAAGTAATACACCTACTGAAATAAAGGAAACGATACGTTCCACTCCGCCACTGTTACTTAATTCTACGAAGAATAATTTCAACACTACCAATCCGATCAAAGTTGCTCCCGCAAACCAGAGGTTCCGCCAACGGCGTTTGTTGCCAAATAGCATTAAGCTGATAGCACAGATTGTCCAAATTACGGAAAGCGTTGCTTGTAAGCCTAAAGATTTTAATAGTGTTGTGATTTGCCACTCAATACCGTCGTAATAATGCCACATTCTCATGGCAATAACGCTAATCAATGCAAAACAACCCAGCCCCATAACGACAATGACTTTACTTCGGTGATGGGACCATGGACCTAAGCTAGACCAACGTATCATCAAATAACCGTAAATAATCGTCATTAACTCCAGTGGATTGACGAGCGGAATATACGGCAGTGGTGAATTATCCGCATCGGATATCAGAGCAATCAACGTCCAAAGCATCAGAGCAATCATGGTTGGTAATAACCCGACACCTAAATAAGCGGGAACCAGTTGCCACTGTGCTACCGGTTTGTGTAATGCAATCACCGATGCCAATGCAACCAATGGTAAAATAGCAAACAAACATAACATCCATCCGTAATTTAGCCATTCGGCATTCAAAAACGCCCAGTCGATCAGAATCCATGACAGTAAAAGTAGAAACAGGTTAAAACCCATGCCGTGCCATAACCATATTAGGGTTTGATTAAGATGACGATGTTGCCAAATCAGTATGAAAATATGGAATGCAATAGCAAACAATACCCAATATCCGACAGTCATCGGTTCTTGTAGATGCAATAACACAAGCCATAAAGCGTAACTCCCCCAGATAGGTAAGAAACCCAACGTAAATAAACTGGCTTGTTGCCATTTTATTAACATTGCAAGTAATGCAATGATGATAAATGCCAATAAAAGATGCGGTAATAAATTCAACGGATAATTTAAATTGAAGAAATTCGCTTGATTCAAGGCGAAAACCAAAAAAATAAAGCCGAAAAACAAAACTCCACGTTCTGTGTATATTGATAACTGTTTAGCAATGTCGCCCATTTTATTTTTTGACAGCAACCAAGCAACCATTAAGTTTCCTGCTGCTAAAACAGTGTAGGTAAAGGGTGTTAATAATTCACTATTCCAAAGGAAAAGAGAGACATTTAACATGAATAGATATAATAATATCAATCCGCTTGCCACGACCAATAAAAGATTACGGAAATACCATTGCGCAAATCCACAAACAATGGCAACCGATATCATGGCATATATCGTATTATTCAATGATATGAGCCCATTGAAATAAGCTTTCACTAATTCAAAGACGGTAGAAAAAATCGTTAATCCTAATACCAATGCAGTTCCGTTTTTTTCCCAAACTGCCGATTCAACACAACGGAAATATTGCCAGAGCAAACAGATTATAATACCTGATAGTATGATAAACAGATGTTCGAAGTTCGCGACAAGTGAGAAAACAGATCCCCAAGCCAAAAGCCACAAACCTAAAGCAAATAAACGTACAAGCGGCTGTTTTTGTCGGATACCGAATCCATAAATTAAAGCTGCTTGTAATGACCACAATAATGCATTCCAAAGATTATCGGTAAAAAATGAGCCGATCGCCAACGTCATGAAAACTAACGATAATGCAAACAAGGCTTCCGCCACTATTTTTAAACGTTGTTGTTTATAAATAACATAGCCGAATAAGAGATAAAACAGCGAAAGCGCAACGGCAGACAGCATTCCGCCGAACTGCCAATGGTTAGTTATTGCAAATTGTAAGCCGAAAGTTCCTAATGCGCTGCCGAACAGTAATCCACTATCTAGCATATTGGTTTGATTCATATTTTTTAGCCATTGGCGCCACATTTCGTTAAATGAAGCATTATTATCTATATTCACATACGACAATAATTGCGCTTTTGCCCGTTTATCCGCAAAACGCCACACAACAAAGCTATAAAGCAACAAGAAATAAGCTAAAAAGCCTTGGCAAATCAGATACAACTCCGGCTGATAATGCGTTATTCCCCAACCGCTGGCCAATACGATAGTCCCCATCGCACCAATGACATTTAATAAACGCCAAGATTTAAACCAAGCCACAACCGCAACACCGGTATTTAATAACGCAAGATAGCTAAAAAGCACGATATAATTGCCGCTGCCGTCAGACAATAAAACCGGTGAGGCAAGTCCTCCAAGTAAAGCGATTTGAGCTAATACGGGTGAATTTTGAATAACCGCGAGTGCAATCATTAATGCAACCAATCCGATTTGTACAGCAAAAATGATTCCGACAGGGAGAAGATCGTGTAATCGAAAACTAGCTAATGAAGTCAAATATAAAATGGCAATCCCTAATCCTTGCAACGTTAATCCGTATTCGCGGCGGCGGTGACGTAACAGCCATCCTACCGTTCCACAAGCAACGCCGACTAACGCAACACTTATATAACGGGCTTCAATTGGGAATGTGAAATGTTCGGAAGCAAAACGCAGCAAAAATGCCAATCCTAAGAACAAAATAATGCCCCCGATCTTCAAAATCGGGTTTCCTTGCATTAACCAATTCCATAATATATTAGGTTTTTCGAGGGCTGCTTCACCTGAAACTTTTGGTGCTTTTCGGGTTTTCGGATTTTGCCATACCGAACGATTTAACTGTGCCTCAATTTGAGATTCCGGTTGGGAGGCTGAGGCAGGTAACTCCACATCAACCGCCTCAACAACAGGAGAAATAATTTCTGCCGTTGGCATTTCTTCTTGTATGGCATCCGGTTCATTTTTTGCAAAATTTTGCTCGAAACCGACCGCTTGTTCCGCTTGCTCCGAATGTCTAAGTTGTTTGATTTCCTGTTTCAGCGAGTGTAGTTCTTGCTCAAGACTTTCTATTCTCTCCAATACTTTCGAAGAAGATTTTTGCCATTCACTTACCACATAATATATAGCAATCGTAATAAGCGTAGCGATGATTGTTGCCTCAATAATCTCACCGACAAACATGATAGTGAAGCTATAAGTTAGCAAAAGCCAAATAATAAGATAGAAAACCCACATATATTCTCCTTATTTAACAAGGTTAATGTTATGATTTTAATCGAATATGTACCGTAATTTCTTCACGATCATGATAAAGATGTTTCGCTTGAATACTAAATTTTAGCCCCTGTTTTTCCAACGTTTCTGCGATAAACTCCAAACAGAGTTTTACCTCTTGATAGCGTTTCTTCATCGGTAGTTTTAGATTGAAGATCGTTTCACGACACCAACCATGAAGCAGCCATTTTGCGATTAATTTACTGATACGCATCGGCTGTTCCACCATATCGCAAACTAGCCAATCAATCGTAGTTCGTTTCGGTGGTTGAAATTTAAAACCGTCTTCCGGGCAATGTTCAATTCGCCCTGTTTCGTGCAAACTCGCAGCCATTTTACCATGGTCGACCGCATAAACGAACAAACCGCGTTTGACGAGTTGATACGTCCAGCCCCCCGGACAAGCACCAAGATCCACACCTTTCATATTTTCAGTAAAACGACGCTTTTCTTCTAGCGGCGGAATAAAGGTTAAGATAGCTTCTTCCAATTTTAAGGTTGAACGACTTGGTGCATCCGTAGGAAATTTTAAACGCTGAATCCCCATAAAAAACGGTGAACGGTTATCGTTATAGGCGTAACCGACATAACATTTTCCCGAGCCGATAAACAGAATATGTAAAGTGATACTATTTTTAGTATTTTCGGTTACCCTTAACCAACCTTGCTTTTTCAGCGCGCTACGTAACGGTACTGTAAATTTACGGCAGAAAGTCAAAAGTGCTTTTGCTTCGTTGGTATCGGGTGTTTCAACCATAATTTCACAGCTGTTTTGGGGATTCAGCACTTGATATTCAGCGATAATCGGACTAATACGGTCCTGTTCAGGCAGATTTTGCAGTAGATTACCGACAACAATCATCTGGCGAACAAAAATCAGTTGTGAAATTTTAAGTGTTTTTGCCAAACGATCGGCTTCACCTTGTTGATAACATTCAAAAATTACAAAACCACTGTTTTCTGTTAGATTTGCAAAGCCGAAAACCCCGAGTTCCGCAGCTTTGTCCGTAATTTCTCCGGCGACTTCTTTTTCAAATCCCGAACGACAATATAAAGCAAGTTTATTCATACTATTTTGATTTTCTAAGACTAATATAGGCTAATACCGCCCAACCGATTAAAAAGAACGTTCCGCCGATAGGCGTTATCCACACAATGGCTTTGGTTACTCCAAAAGCTAATGCATAAAGGCTACCGCTAAAAAGTAATATCCCTAACATCCATGAACCGCCAATGAGATTAAGTGCGTTTGCTCGACAAGCGGGGACTTTTTGCACAGAATTTGCAATTTGAAATAGTCCTAACGCTAATAGCGCTAACGTATGGAACATCTGATATTCCAATCCCGTATCAATCCATGCTAATGCTTTCGGCTCTAATGTTTTCTGTAGCCCATGGGCAGCAAAAGCGCCTAACGCAATACAGAAAAAACCGCTTAAGGCGGCAGTAGCAATAAATTTATTTTTCATTGTTTTTCCTTTATAAATAAACGCAGCTAATTATAGCTTAAGAAATACAAATCCCTATTAACTTTCGTTTATTGATTATAGATTACATGAGATATCGCTATGATTTTCAAAAAATAGTCATAACTTTCAAGATACATATTTTTGCTACTTGCTTAAATATTTTTAGCTCACTACAATGCAAACAAATTTTTAACATTCCCCAGACTCCGAGCTTGTATTCCTAAGTTTCTGTAGATTAAAAGAAATATGGAAACAATGCCTGTAATCACACCCGTTTTTATGGTATTGATTCAATGGTCCGCCGAGAAATTGACGTTCCACTCGTGTTTAGAAAGGTGTCACATGCAAAGTATCCCGATTAAAAATGTCGGTGATCAACGCTATTTAGGGCTTATTGATCGTTTTCAACGTCAATATACTTATTTACGTTTATCCATTACCGATGTATGCAATTTTCGTTGTAACTATTGTTTACCCAATGGTTATCAACCGCCTTCACACAAGCAAACTTTTTTAAAAATCAATGAAATTCAACGTGTTGTTAGCGCTTTTGCCAATCTTGGTACAGAAAAAATTCGTATTACAGGCGGAGAACCCACTTTACGTAAGGATTTCTTAGAAATTGCTCACACCATTTCTCAAACTACAGGTATTCGCCAAGTTGCGTTAACGACCAACGGTTATCGCCTTTTCCGTGATGTGGAAGCATGGAAACAGGCGGGAATTACTCATTTAAACGTGAGTGTTGATAGCTTAGATCCACGTCAATTTCATTTGATTACGGGGGAAAATAAGCTGGCGACGGTGTTAAATGGTATCGATCGTGCCTTTGAGATCGGCTATAAAAAAGTCAAAGTGAATGCTGTGTTGATGAAACAATATACCGCTAAAGGCTTGGACGATTTCTTGCGTTGGATTAAAGATCGCCCTATTCAAATGCGGTTTATTGAGTTAATGGAAACAGGCGAAATGGATCACTTTTTCCAACAACAGCATCTTTCAGGACAATCTATTTTAGAGCGATTAACCCAAGAAGGTTGGCAATTACAACAAAAAGCAATGTCTGACGGTCCGGCCAAAGTCCTTGCTCACCCTGATTATCAAGGGGAAATCGGTTTGATTATGCCTTATGAAAAGAACTTCTGTGCCAGTTGCAACCGTTTAAGAGTGTCAGCATTAGGCAAATTACACCTTTGTCTATTCGGCGAAGAAGGAATTGATATTCGGGATTTATTGCAATCGGACGAGCAGCAATTTCAACTTGAAGCTAGATTAAAATCTGCTCTACAAGGTAAGCGTGAACACCATTATTTGCATATTGGCGATAGTGGGGTGAGAAATAATTTGGCGTCAATTGGGGGCTAAATTATTGTCACTTTCTTTGCTTGTGCAAAGAAAGTAACCAAAGAAACACCCCCCTACTTCACCGCTTATCTTCGCTTAGTTTAAATTTGCTTAACGGAACATTTTAAATTCGCCAACTTCGTTGGCTCAGAGAAAAATGTTCCTACAAATTTAAACACGCTCAGGCGGTTCAGAAGGGGAACAATCCACCATAACAAGCGGTGAGTTTTAATCAATTTTTTGTAATGTTAAGATCGAAATGTTCGATTAAATTATATTGAAAGAAAAATGACAATGAACACCTTTACCCATATAAACCAAAACGGCGAAGCCAATATGGTTGATGTTTCCGCCAAACAAGACACCGTCCGAGAAGCTCGTGCGGAAGCCTTTGTGACAATGAACCCTGAAACGTTACAGATGATCATTTCGGGCAACCACCACAAAGGCGATGTTTTTGCGACTGCTCGCATTGCAGGTATTCAAGCGGCAAAAAGAACTTGGGAACTCATTCCCCTTTGCCACCCACTTCTGCTTTCTAAAGTAGAAGTGCAACTCGAAGCCCTGCCTGAAAAAAATCAAGTGCGGATTGAGTCCCTGTGCAAACTCTCGGGCAAAACCGGCGTAGAAATGGAAGCCTTAACCGCAGCCAGTGTCGCTGCTTTGACGATTTATGATATGTGCAAAGCGGTACAAAAAGATATGGTAATTGAACAAGTGCGATTACTCAGTAAAAGCGGTGGGAAATCGGGCGATTTTGTCGCTAAATGATAAGGAAAATAAATGATTAAAGTACTCTTTTTCGCCCAAACCCGTGAATTAGTGGGCGTAGATAGCTTAGAGGTTGAAGCAACCTTTACTACTGCTGAGCAGCTTCGCCAACATTTAGCCGAACGTAGCGACAAATGGGCGTTAGCACTACAAGCAGGGAAATTATTAGTCGCCATCAATCAAACCATTTCCCCTTTATCCGCAGAAATCAAAGACGGCGATGAAGTCGCTTTCTTTCCACCTGTAACGGGGGGCTAAATGGGACAAACACTTATTCAAGTTCAACAAGATCCCTTCGATCAAAATACGATCTACAAGTGGCTAAGTGAACAACATTCCGTTGGGGCAACTACTCTTTTTGTCGGCAAAGTGCGTGAAATGAATTTGGGCGATAGCGTGTCAGGTTTATACTTGGAACACTACCCTGCAATGACTGAAAAAGCCTTACAAGAAATTGTCGATGAAGCCAGAAGCCGTTGGGAATTGCAACGTGTTGCCGTTATTCACCGTATCGGACAGCTTTATACGGGCGATGAAATTGTCTTAGTCGGTGTCAGTTCCGCTCATCGTGGCAATGCCTATCACGCTAATGAATTTATCATGGACTATCTAAAAACCAAAGCACCATTCTGGAAACGTGAAACCACCGATCACGGTGAGCGCTGGATTGAAGGGCGTGAAAGCGATCAACAAGCGGCGGATAAGTGGTAATAAGCGGTTAGATTTTAGGAATATTTTGCAAATGAATTTATATATCGATCTCCAAATTGCATCTGAAAATACAGCAGGCTTACCGACGGAAGCTCAATTTCAACATTGGGTCGATAAAGCCTTGTCAACGGAAGCAAAAACAGCGGACTACCCTGAAACAGAAATCACGATTCGGATTGTAGATGAAGCGGAAAGCCACGAGTTAAATTTAACCTACCGTGGCAAAGATAAACCGACCAATGTGCTTTCTTTTCCATTTGAAGTCCCTGATGGCATTGAATTGCCACTGTTAGGGGATTTGATTATCTGTCGTCAAGTCGTTGAAAAAGAAGCGATTGAGCAAGAAAAACCGCTCGAAGCTCACTGGGCGCATCTGGCAATTCACGGCACATTGCATTTGCTTGGCTACGACCATTTAACCGATGAAGAGGCGGAAGAAATGGAAAGTCTGGAAACGGAAATTATGCAGTCGCTAGGGTTTGAAGACCCTTATATTACAGAAAAAATGATAGGAGAATAATGATGCCTTTTTTAATTGGTTTAAGTGTACTTATTGCGATTTATTTTTCTATCCATGTTTATCGAACCGGGCGGGAATACTACTGGATTGGTTTAATGCTTGGCGCACCATTTTTAGGCAGCTTAATTTATTTTCTCGCAGTTTATTTACCTGAAATGCGTGAAAGTCGTTTAGGCTACCAAGTGGAATCAAAATTACGTAAGGCTCTGAACCCGCATAAAGCGCTACAGGATGCTGAAAAGGCATATAAAGCGACTCCAACCGTTCAAAACCAATTTCTACTTGCTAAAGCTTTAGTAGATAGTGAGCGGGCAATAGAAGCGATCCCTTTATATGAAAGCATATTAGCTCAACCGCTATATCAACAAGATAAAAACATTAACCTTCACTTTGCTTTTGCCCTATTTGAAACAAAACAATTTGAACGTTCAAAAGAAATATTGGAACAACAAGGGTTAACCCATATACAGGAAAATGAAGAAAGCTTACTTTTCTATACAAAAAATCTTATTTTCTTAAATGACAAGCAACAAGCAGTAAAGAATTTTGAATTACTCTTTCAACAAAATCCAAGTCTTGAAGCTCAAATTTGCTATATTGAAGCATTAATTCATTGGAATGAAATAGAAAAAGCACGTCAAACATTGGGGCAAATTGAAGAACACATTAATTTACTCCCAAAACATGCTAAACGTTTAAATACCCAGTGGATTACACAAGTAAACAAACTTCGTCAGCAATTAAAATAATATGCGTCAACTTGTTGTTACATCCCAGTTATGTTTAGGCACTGAAAAAGTGCCTTATTTAGCTTATCAAAAAGCAGATTTTCATTCGCCTTCACAATCAATTATTCTATTTTCCAACGCCAAAACGTTACTCGGTCAAGAATTTACCTATGCGATTTATGATATGCGAGCGAAAGGCGGAATTTGCTTTAATCTTGAAGCATTGGCGATTGTGGCAGGCACAATTCAAGAAGACGGTACGCTCTATTTAGTCTGTCCTGAATGGGATAATTTGGAGCAACAAGTTGATTTTGATGCGTTACGTTGGAACGCTCAGCAGCCGATTGCCACGCCGAATTTTTATCATTATTTCAAAGCATTAGTAGAACAATTTGGATTTATACGGACACGAAGCGTCGTGTCCCTACAAGTGAATCGAAATAGCTGTCGAAATACATCGCTTGGTGTGCTTACGCAAGATCAGCAAAATATCTTCGATAACTTACCGCTTGATCCTGCGGATATTCATCTTATTCTCGCTCCCCGTGGTCGTGGAAAATCGACATTATCGGGTAAGCTCGCAGAAAAACTCTCTCGGCAATACTTTGTATCAATTACTGCCCGTAGCCATTCAGCCTTACCGAATTTTTGGAAAGAGATTGAAAGTGATAAGGTCAAATTCTTTGCTCCTGATCGTTTAATTCAGATGATCGAGCAACAAAATATCCCGCCAAATCAATGGTTGTTTATTGATGAAGCGGCAAGTTTGCCTTTGCCGATGTTACAACGGTTTTGTGCCTATTTTGATAAAGTCGTGCTAACTACGACAACTCAAAATTATGAAGGTACTGGTCGTGGTTTTTGTTTGAAGTTTTTGCCGACATTGACTCGTTCTACGAAACAATGGACATTGAGCCAACCATTAAGATGGGGAGAGAATGATCCGTTGGAAGCTTTTATTAATCAATTATTACTGTTGGAAGATAAAATCCCCTCTTTCCCCCCCTCAGCCTTCGGCAGCTCCCCCCGCAAGCAGGGGGAGCGAAGTTTAGAGCAATATATTAATTTCTACCACCTACTCGCCCAAGCTCATTACAAAACAACGCCAACGGATTTACGTCGTTTATTTGACGCAGAAAAACAGCGGTTTTATCAAATTGAGGAGAATCAAAAACTGATTGCAGGCTGCTGGGCGATAGACGAAGGCGGTTTGGAAGAAGCATTGATCCAAGCCATTTGGCGTGGAGAACGTCGTCCGCAAGGGAGTTTGGTGGCGCAATATCTCTGTTTTCAAGGCAACTTACCGGAGGCTTGTCGTTTGCGTTCAGTACGGATTTCACGCATTGCGGTGCAACCGGAATTACAGCATCAAGGTTACGGCAAGCGGTTAGTTTCAGAGATCATTTTGCAAATTTCCACCCAAAACAGACCGCTTGTCGATTACCTTTCCGTGAGTTTTGGTATGACGGATGCGCTACTGAACTTCTGGTATCAATGCGGTTTTCGGTTGGTACAAATAAGCCAAAGTCCGGAAGCAAGTAGTGGCTATCACAGTGCAATGATGATTTTACCGATTAGCGTGATCGGCCATCAATTTACTGAAAAAGCAATCGCTCAATTTCAGCGCGATCTTCCGTTACTGCCGCTTACGCAGGATTTGCAAAATACGTTGCAAAACAGACCGCGTGTGTATTCTCAAGCACAACTCATTGAATTACTTGAAAGCGACTTACAAAATCTTCATGGATTTATCACCGCTCAGCGTACATTTAATGCATGCTATGCCAGCTTAAAGCGACTCTATTATCACAGCCCGAATACACTTTCTGAACTCCGTACTCCATTAAACGATTCCGATTTTATTGCTACAAACCATAAAAAAACGTGGCTAAACCGTTGCCGAAAGCAGGTTGATGAAACCTTAAAGCAGTTGCTAAATTTTATTAGCTAAATTTATTTCAATTAATGTAAATTCGTTATCAATTTTTGTGAGTGTGATCACATACTTAAGGCAACTTTTGGAGTAATATTTCATCCCAGTCACTATGTAGTGATATTTTAATCAATTCTTAAAATCCAATAGGAGCCAACTATGAAAAAAACAGTCTTAAGTGCAGTCGCTTTAGCTGTAGGTTTAGGTGCAATCGCAACTTCTGTTCAAGCAGCTGATCGCATTGGTGTCACCATTTATAAATACGATGATAACTTTATGTCATTAATGCGCCAAGAGATTGAGAAAGAAGGTAAAGCATTAGGCGGTGTTGAGTTATTGATGAATGACTCACAAAATGCCCAATCTATCCAAAATGACCAAGTTGATGTTTTAATTTCTAAAGGTGTAAAAGCTCTTGCCATCAATTTAGTCGATCCTTCTGCGGCACCAACCATTATCGGTAAAGCAAAACCTGAAGGTATTCCTGTTGTATTCTTCAATAAAGACCCGGGCGATAAAGCCATCTCAAGCTACGATCAAGCTTACTATGTAGGGACTAACCCGCAAGAATCCGGCGTGATTCAAGGTGATTTAATCGCTAAACACTGGAAAGCGAACCCGGCTTACGATTTAAATAAAGACGGTAAAATCCAATACGTGATGTTAAAAGGTGAACCGGGTCACCCGGATGCGGAAGCACGTACCAAATACTCTGTTGAGCAATTGAACAAATTAGGTGTTCAAACAGAAGAACTCTTTGTTGATACCGGTATGTGGGATGCTGCCCTTGCAAAAGATAAAGTGGATGCATGGTTATCCAGCAGTAAAGCAAATAATATCGAAGTCATCATCGCCAATAACGATGGTATGGCAATGGGTGCCTTAGAAGCGGCAAAAGCACATGGTAAAAAATTGCCAATCTTTGGCGTAGACGCATTACCGGAAGTGCTTCAATTAATCCAAAAAGGTGAGATTGCAGGTACCGTATTAAATGATGGTGTGAATCAAGGTAAAGCTGTTGTTCAGTTATCGAAAAACTTAGCAGCAGGTAAACCGGCAGCTGAAGGCACAAACTGGAAATTAGAAAATCGTGTTGTTCGTGTTCCTTATGTGGGTGTGGATAAAGATAATCTTTCTGAATTCTTAAAATAATGTAATTGTAATTTCAGGGGAGGGAAACCTCCCCTATTTTATGAGGTTGGATATGACAGTACAAACTCAACATCAAGACAGTCAAGTGTTACTGACAATGGAAAATGTCAGCAAATCCTTTCCCGGAGTCAAGGCACTTGATCGCGCAAACCTTACTGTTCGTTCTCATTCTGTTCACGCGCTGATGGGCGAAAACGGTGCAGGAAAATCAACGCTACTTAAATGTTTGTTTGGTATTTATGCCAAAGATGAAGGTGATATTCTATTTTTAGGTAAACCGGTTAATTTCAAAACATCAAAAGAGGCGTTGGAAAATGGGATCTCTATGGTCCATCAAGAACTAAACCTTGTGCGTCAACGCAGTGTGATGGACAATCTTTGGCTCGGGCGTTATCCGTTAAAAGGATTTTTTGTCGACCATACAAAGATGTATAACGAAACGAAAGCTATTTTTGACGAACTTGATATTGATATTGATCCAAAAGAAAAAGTGGCGAATTTATCCGTTTCCCAAATGCAGATGGTTGAAATTGCCAAAGCGTTTTCTTATAACGCCAAAATCGTAATTATGGATGAGCCGACCTCTTCTCTTTCTGAAAAAGAAGTCGAACATTTATTTAAAATTATCGAAAAACTGAAAAATCGTGGTTGTGGGATTATTTATATTTCTCACAAAATGGACGAAATTTTTAAAATTTGTGACGAAATTACTATTCTACGCGACGGTAAATGGATCAATACCGTGCCGGTTAAAGAAACTACCATGGAAAGTATCGTTGCAATGATGGTAGGACGTGAATTAACACAACGTTTCCCGCCAAAGACCAATGTACCGCAAGAAGTTATTTTAGAAGTCGAAAATCTTACTGCCTTAAATCAACCTTCTATTAAAGATATTAGTTTTAATCTGCGTAAAGGCGAAATTCTTGGTATTGCCGGACTTGTCGGTGCGAAACGAACTGATATTGTTGAAACGATTTTTGGTGTACGTGAACGTAAAAGCGGAACGATTAAACTCCACGGTAAAGAGATGCGCAATAAAACGGCATTGGAAGCCATTAATAACGGTTTTGCTTTGGTCACGGAAGAACGCCGTTCCACCGGGATTTACGCAAATCTGAGCATTGAATTCAACTCATTAATTTCAAATATGAAATCTTATATCAGCTCTTTTGGATTACTTAGCAATAAAAAAATGAAAAGTGATACTCAATGGGTGATTGATTCAATGAATGTGAAAACACCGTCTCATAAAACAAATATCGGCTCCCTTTCTGGCGGTAATCAACAAAAAGTGGTTATCGGACGTTGGTTACTTACCCAGCCTGAAATTTTGATGTTGGATGAACCAACTCGCGGTATTGATATCGGTGCAAAATATGAGATTTATCAATTGATCATGCAACTTGCACAAAAAGATAAAGGCATCATTATGATTTCATCGGAAATGCCTGAATTGTTAGGGGTAACCGACCGTATTCTGGTTATGAGTAACGGACGTGTTGCAGGTATTGTGGAAACTGCAAAAACGTCTCAAGAAGAGATTCTCCAGCTCGCTGCAAAATATTTATAAAATAGAAGGAAATGAATTATGTCAGCAACTTCGCCTAAATCCATGGATTTTCTAAAACAGAATGCCATTTACTTTGTTTTGTTAGTCCTCCTTGCGATTATTATTATCCAAGATCCAAGTTTCTTAAGTTTAAGAAACTTTAGTAATATTTTAACCCAATCTTCCGTTCGCTTAATTATTGCGCTGGGTGTTGCCGGTTTACTTGTTTCGCAAGGTACCGACTTATCTGCCGGTCGTCAGGTTGGTTTGGCTGCGGTAATTTCTGCAACCATGCTACAAGCCATGGACAATATGAACAGGGTCTTCCCGAATCTACCTGAAATTCCGATTCCTGTCGTTATTTTAACGGTCTGTGCTATCGGTGCGGTCATCGGTTTGGTAAACGGTTTGGTTATTGCTTATCTCAATGTCACACCGTTTATCGCCACCATGGGTACAATGATCATCGTCTATGGTATCAACTCTCTTTACTACGATGCTGTAGGTTCATCACCAATCGCAGGCTTTAACGAAAGCTTCTCAACCTTTGCGCAAGGGTTCTTCCAAATCGGCACGTTTAGATTGTCCTACATCACCATTTATGCGGCAATTGCCTCCGTATTAGTATGGATTATGTGGAACAAGACCCGCTTCGGTAAAAACATTTTCGCTATCGGCGGTAACCCGGAAGCAGCGAAAGTCTCCGGAGTAAACGTTGCGCGTAACTTAGTGGTAATCTATATGATCGCCGGTGTCTTCTACGCCTTCGGCGGTATGTTAGAAGCAGGTCGTATCGGTAGTGCAACCAACAACTTAGGCTTTATGTACGAGTTGGATGCCATTGCCGCTTGTGTGGTCGGTGGCGTCTCATTTGCTGGCGGTGTCGGTACCGTTATCGGCGTTGTTACCGGGGTACTAATCTTCACCGTGATTAACTACGGTTTAACCTATATCGGTGTAAATCCTTACTGGCAGTATATTATTAAAGGTAGCATCATCATCTTTGCCGTTGCGATTGACTCGCTCAAATACGCGAAGAAAAAATAAGATGAAAATCGATTCGGGGGCGTCTGCCCCCTTTCTTCTTTTTAGAATTTCGGCATAATATTTTCACTCAAATTCGTCACCCCGTATTTTTATGCAAACACTAGCTCCCTTATCACTTCCGCCGAACCGTCGATTCTTAAATTCCGTTTCCGCCGCTTTCTTACTGGTCATTTTTATGACCGGACTTGCCGGTGCATTACGCGTACCGGCATTAACCGTTTATCTTCACAATGAGGTCACCAATAATCCGATGCTCGTTGGCTTGTTCTACTCGGTGAATTCATTAATGGCGATGATTTTAAGCCAAATCGTCGCTTATTTTTCCGACAAATTCCCTAATCGCAAACGTATTATTACGATCAGCTGTGTCATGCAGCTTCTCAGTTGCTTACTGTTTGCCTTTAATCGGGATTATTACGTATTGCTGTTGCTCGGCACTCTGTTGGTCGGTTTGGGGTCATCGGCGACCTCACAGCTTTTTGCCTATTCAAGAGAATATAGCGAAACACAACATCGTGACAGTACGATGTTCAATACCGTACTGCGTGCCCAGCTTTCCTTGGCATGGATTGTTGGTCCGCCGCTTGCTTATTTCTTATCGGATCATTTCGGCTTTACCTTTATGTATGTTGCTGCAGCAACTATTTTCGCCGTTTCAATCATTATCGTGCAATTAATGCTGCCGCAAGCGGTCGGTTCCGTTGAAAAATTTGCAAATTCGGCGGATGAAGAAAAGCTAAGAGACGATGGGATCATCAGTAACCGCAAATCGGTCATTTACCTCAGCATAACATGCCTGTTAGTCTGGACGTGCAACAGCATGATGTTTATCAATATGCCGGTTTACCTCAAGGAGCTCGGCTTATCCCAACGTTTGGCAGGGATTATGATGGGGACGGCGGCGGGTATTGAAATTCCTGTGATGTTATTGGCAGGCTACTGTACCCGTTTTATCAGTAAGAAAAGCTTAATGTTAATCGGCATCCTTGCCGGGGCGACTTATTATATCGGTATGTCTTTTGCCCAAACCGAATGGCAGTTACTGGCTATCCAATTATTTAACGGTTTGTTTGTCGGTATCTTAGCCTCCATCGGCATGCTCTATTTCCAAGATTTGATGCCCTATAAAATGGGAACCGCCACAACGCTCTTTACCAACACCGGCTCCGCCAGTTGGATCGTTGCGGGACAGTTAGCCGGTATCGCCGCAAGCCGATTCGGCTATCACAGTACATGGCTGCTTGCCGTCGGACTTTGTAGCGTTGCCTTTTTGACCATGTTGAATGTACGTAAAATCTAAGGTGACAAAGCGCCCTAAATAAGCGAAAATTCGTCAACCGTGGACGCTCGCCGAGCGTCCCTTTTATTTCAAATCAACCATAACAAAAATTCCAATGACCACTGAAATCAATTACGAAGGCATTGAACAAATGCCGATTAAGCGTTTTACCGAAGACGCTTACCTCAATTACTCGATGTATGTCATTATGGATCGTGCATTGCCGTTTATCGGCGACGGTCTGAAACCGGTACAACGTCGTATCATTTATGCCATGTCGGAACTCGGTTTAAATGCTGCGGCAAAATATAAAAAATCCGCCCGCACCGTCGGTGATGTACTCGGTAAATTCCACCCGCACGGAGACAGTGCCTGTTACGAAGCCATGGTATTAATGGCACAACCATTCTCTTATCGTTACCCGCTCATTGACGGGCAAGGCAACTGGGGAGCACCGGACGATCCGAAATCCTTCGCCGCCATGCGTTATACGGAATCCAAACTCTCCAAAATGGCGGAGATGTTGCTCGGCGAGTTAGGTCAAGGCACCGTCGATTACCAACCGAACTTTGACGGCTCGTTGGAAGAACCCAAATATCTTCCGGCACGATTACCTCATATTCTGTTAAACGGCACGACCGGTATTGCTGTCGGTATGGCAACGGATATTCCGCCGCATAATATCAATGAATTAGCCGAAGCATCGGTAAAATTATTGGACAATCCGACCGCTTGTATAGAAGATTTACTTGACGTGGTACAAGGTCCGGACTATCCGACGGAAGCAGAAATCATCACACCTCGTGCAGAGATCGCCAAAATGTATGAGCAAGGTAAAGGTTCGATTAAAATGCGGGCTATTTGGAAAAAGGAAGACGGAGATATTGTCATTTCCGCCCTGCCGCATCAAGCCTCTCCTTCAAAAATCATTGAGCAGATAGCCGCCCAAATGCGTAATAAAAAATTGCCGATGGTGGATGATATTCGTGATGAGTCTGATCACGAAAACCCAATCCGAATTGTGTTAGTGCCACGTTCTAACCGCATTGATTTTGATGCGTTGATGGATCATTTATTTGCAACTACCGATTTAGAAAAAAGCTATCGTGTGAATATGAATATGATCGGGTTAGACGGTAAGCCTGCAGTGAAAAATCTGCTGACCATCTTAACCGAGTGGTTGGATTTCCGCCGTACTACGGTCACCCGTCGTTTAAATTACCGTTTGGATAAAATTTTAACCCGCTTGCATATTTTAGAAGGCT
The DNA here is from genome assembly GCF_041814905.1 of Glaesserella sp. Lineage (NCBI taxonomy): Bacteria > Pseudomonadati > Pseudomonadota > Gammaproteobacteria > Pasteurellales > Pasteurellaceae > Glaesserella > Glaesserella sp. The sequence goes on from NZ_JBGXYA010000021.1 coordinate 89,543, forward strand.
TGATGATTGCCTACTTAAATATTGATGAAGTGATTGAGATTATCCGCAACGAAGACAATCCAAAAGCGGAACTCATGGTTCGTTTTAACTTGAGTGATGAGCAGGCAGAAGCCATTCTCAACTTGCGTTTACGCCATTTGGCAAAATTGGAGGAACACGAATTACGCGCCGAGCAACAAAAACTCGAGGAAGAAAAAGTATATCTGCAAGGAATTTTAGCTTCTGAACGTAAATTAAATAGCTTGATTAAAAAAGAAATTCAAGCGGATGCGAAAAACTTTGCCAGCCCGCGTCGTTCGCCGTTAGTAGAACGTGCCGAAGCAAAAGCCATTTCGGAAAGCGAATTAACACCGACCGAACCGGTCACGGTCATTCTCTCAGAAAAAGGCTGGGTGCGTTGTGCCAAAGGACATGACATTGATGTTCAAAGCCTGAGTTATAAAGCCGGCGACGGTTATCTCGCCCATGCATACGGAAAAAGTAATCAAGCTGTTGTATTTGTTGACAGCACCGGTAGAAGCTATGCGGTTGATCCGCTCTCCTTACCGTCCGCACGTTCACAAGGCGAACCGATTACCGGTAAATTAACTTTATCTGAAGGCGCTATTATTCAATATGTGTTAATGGCGGAAGAAAATCGTAAAGTATTGATGGCATCTGATTCTGGTTACGGATTTATCTGTCGCTTTGAAGATTTGGTCTCACGCAATAAAGCCGGTAAAGCGGTTATTTCTTTAACCGAAAATGCAAAAGTATTACCTCCGCAATTACTCGAAGAGGATGACGACAATCTGTTGGTTGCGATGAGTAGTGTCGGTAGAATGTTAGTGTTCCCGGTTTCGGAACTTCCATCACTATCAAAAGGTAAGGGGAACAAAATTATCAATATTTCCGCTCAAGCAGCTAAAGACGGTAACGAATTATTGGCGAGAATTCTAATTATTCGTCCAACCAGTTCATTAGTATTTGTTTCGGGTAAACGGAAAATTACGCTCAAGCCTGCTGATATTGAAAAATATCGTGGTGAGCGCGCCCGTAAAGGTTCACCGCTGGTACGTGGTTTGAATGTGCATACCGAAGTAGAAATCATTGAGTAATTTATAAGGTTGGTGTAAATACCAACCTTTTTTATTTTTGTTAAGCGGATCACATTCTTAATGTGGTATCAATTCCCTTATGCTTATTTTGTTATACACTTATAAAGATCATCATCAGGGAGCTACATTATGACAGCGCAACAACTTATCTCAAAATTAACCGCCATCGTCGGTGAGAAATACATTATTACCGATGCTTCAAAAACCGAGCCCTATCGTAGCGGTTACCGCTTTGGTAGCGGAAATGCCCTCGCCGTCGTCCGCCCTGCTACACTACTTGAATTTTGGAAAGTATTGAAGGCTTGTGTTGACGCAGATGTTATCATCATTACTCAAGCGGCAAACACCGGTTTAACCGGCGGTTCAACACCAAGCGGCAACGATTATGATCGTGATATTGTCATTATCAGTGCAATGCGGATTGACGGAATTCAACTGATTAACCATGCAAACCAAGTCGTTTGTTTACCCGGTTCAACCTTAAATACGTTGGAGAAAGCATTAAAACCGCACGGTCGTGAACCCCATTCGGTAATCGGTTCATCTTGTATCGGTGCCTCAGTGATTGGTGGCGTTTGCAATAATTCCGGCGGCGCATTGGTACAACGCGGCCCCGCTTATACGGAAATGTCGCTGTTCGCCCAATTAAATGAAAAGGGCGAACTTGAATTAAAAAACCATTTAGGCATTGATTTGGGAACCACACCGGAAGAAATTTTGCAAAATCTTCAAGAAGGACGTTATCAACGCAAAGATATCGTTCAAGATTGCGGTAAGGGTCATGATCATGATTATTGCAATCACGTGCGCCAAATCGATGAAGACACACCGGCGCGCTTTAATGCCGATCCTGCTCGCCATTACGAAGCTTCAGGCAGTGCGGGTAAATTAGCTATTTTTGCCGTTCGATTGGATACTTTTATCGCAGAAAAAGAAACAGCGGTATTTTATATCGGCACGAATCAAACATCGGTGTTAAACGATATCCGTCGCCATATGTTGGCAAATTTCACCCAATTGCCGATTTCCGGAGAATATATTCACCGTGATGCATTTGATATTGCGGCAAAATACGGAAAAGATACCTTCTGGGTAATAAAAAAACTCGGTACCCATCGCTTGCCGCCACTGTTCGCCACAAAAGCCAAAGTCGACCGTATTTCAAAAAAATTTGCCTTTTTACCACACCATTTAAGCGATAAAGTACTGCAATTCGCGTCTAAATTCTTACCGCAACATCTGCCAGAAAGTTTGCGCCAATACCGTGATAAATATGAACACCACCTGATTGTCAAAATGGGTGGTGTCGGGGTTAAAGAAGCGCGTGAATACTTAAAAAGCTATTTTTCCGAACGAACCAAGGGCGATTATTTTGAATGCAATGCGATAGAAAGCCAAGCAGCTATGCTACACCGTTTTGCGGTAGCTTCTGCGGCAGTTCGTTATCGTGCGATTCATGAAAAAGAGGTGGAAGATATTGTCGCGTTGGATATCGCTTTGCGCCGTAATGACCCGGAATGGTTTGAAGTATTACCGCGAGAAATTGACGATAAAATCAGCCATAAACTGTATTATGGTCATTTTATGTGTCACGTCTTCCATCAGGATTATATCGTGAAAAAAGGCAACGACTGTATGCAGTTAGAACATGATATGTTGGAATTATTGGATAAACGCGGTGCGCAATACCCTGCTGAACATAACGTCGGGCATTTATACGAAGCAAAACCGGCACTACGCAAATTCTATAAAGCGTTAGATCCGACCAACAGCTTTAACCCGGGTATCGGGCAAACCTCGAAGAAAAAATACTGGAAATAACAAACAACAAGCGGTCGATTTTTCAAAGAAATTTGCAAATTTTTCATTGAAACCGACCGCTTGTACAGTCGATTAATGCTACGGGGTTGCTAACAAACGTTTAACCTCATGATCCGAAATGAATTTTCGATAAGCAGAATAAATCATCTCGTTAACGTCATTGATAAGGTGTGTAAGCGTGATTGAAAATTTGTTTCTTGTTTTCGGATCAGCGGAATAGTCTTTATCCAAGATAATGGCGGATGTTTTCGCATCCATGATTTTATAATTAATGGTATAAGTCCATACGGCGTTGAATCTGAGATCATCCACTTTGAATTCTTTAATTCTGCCTACAATCGTATAGTCGGATTGACCGAGCTTAATCCCCGTTCTTTCTAATTCCAGCATAGTACCGCGTTGTGCCAATTCGGCAATATCACCTTCTAACATCAGTGAACCGAGAGCCGTATTTTCTACTTGGTTGCTTTTCACTCTACCTTGTTCAAAAGCGGCATAACTGAATTGTCCGACATTTGCCGAACCGTCATATTTGATATTATTACTGTAGTCCTGCGGTGTATAAGAAGCAACGGGCATATTTACACAGCCTGATAAGCTCAATACAGAAAGGATTAATAAAATAAAGGTTTTCATATTCTCTCCATGAGAAAAACTCAAGAGAAGTTCTCTTGAGTTTTTACGTAGATTATTGGTTTAAGGTTTTGGATACTGAGGCAGGATGAATATCATACATGCCGCCGTTAAGCGGATCGACGATTAACCAGCCGACTAAGCCTCCGAAAATGAAATTCCCTAAGATATATTTTGCATTGGGTGAAGTGGATAACGGGTATGTTGTGGTTTGGTAACCTTCTTTATCGAACGTAACGGAATAGGTTTTTTTGCCGAAATAGCTGCCGTCATGTTTTGGTAATGTGACGGTTGCCGGCGTGGTACCTTCATGAACGGTTTTCCCTGTTTCATCAATGATTTTAAAATGCGCACCTTCAGGCGTTGTGCTGATCGGTAACGATTGCGTTTTGTCGCCAAGAATAGTGGCACAGCCCGTGAGTGAAAGAACAGAAGTTAAAGTAAGGATAGAAAGTAATTTTTTCATCGTAAGATCTCCAAATAGTGATTGAATTATTGTTTTTTACCGCCGAAGCTGACATCTAAGCTGCTGTTATTTTTAAATTGCACCAAACCGGCGGCTTCTTTGGCGCCATCTCCGAATAAGGCTCCTTGGTATTGACCGCCACTGTTACCGAGTACACTGGCTCGCCCTGCGAACGAGGCTCCGGACAGTGAACCTGTATGCAAGGTGATATCACGTCTGAATTCATCACCGTTAAATATAGAGAAGGTGATTTTTCCGTTAACGGTTTTTTCATCAAAATCAACCTTCAGGGTGGTATTCCCGCCTTTTTGGAAGGAGTTGTTGTACCCGCTTATCCAAACTGCATCCCCTTTGTAGATGGCAACGCCCGAAGTCGGAATATTGGTAGCTTCGGTGCCTTGATAGCGAAGTTCCCGCAAGGTTTTGGCATCATTCCGCCACACACCGTAAAATGAATCTGCATTGTTTTGTCCGAATAATCTTCCTTCGGGCGTATTTCCTCCCACGGTTCCTTTAGGGCTTAGTGTCAGATTAATTTTTTCTCCATCCGGTGTTTCAGCCGTACCACCTCCACCACCACCGCCACAGGCGGAAATAACACCGGTAATAAACACAACAGAAATAATTTTCATACGTTTCATTTTGGGTCTCCTTAAGTTAAAAGTAATGTTAAGTAAGTTTGTAAATACTCAATCAAAGAGTATTTTAATAAATATACAATTCTATAGAGATAAAAACAAGAGTATAAATAACGAAAAATATCGCTCATTGAGTAAATTTTTGATGAGTAGTAAATATGACAAAATTTGTAGCAACGGATGTGGATTTGGCAATCGGAAAGCGAATCGTACAACGACGTAAAGAAATCGGTTTGAGTGCTGAGGTGTTGGCGGAACAAATCGGGGTGTCACAGCAGCAATTTTCACGTTATGAACGTGGGGCAACCAAGATCAATGTTTCCCATTTAGCCAATATTGCCGTAATTTTAAATACACCGATTAGTTGGTTTTTTGCTGACAGCAAAGCGGATAATCTGACTTTTTCAGACAAAGAACACTATGTACCGATTCGAAATGATGCATTGAAGCAACGCTTGGATTATCACTGGGCGAAGTTAAACAGTGAACAAAAACGGAATTTAATTAACTTTTTGGATTCGATAAATAAATAGAGTGTGAATGCGGGTGCATGAGGTTAACGAGTTGAAAAGACTATTTGGAGAATAATAAGCAGTCATACAAGCGGTCAGTTACGAGGAATTTTTTGCAAATTTCTCGGCCAAGCCGACCGCTTGCTCTTTTAATTTTGCTCTTCTAAATTTGAAATTAACTGCTGTAACTCTTCCAATGAGCGTTCGTTACCGTTCAGAAGAATTTTACCGTCTTTCAATTCAATGCTGAAAGCTACTTCGTTTTGATTGTATATCAGTAGATTTTTTTGTGCATAGGTCTGCAACTGCATTTCAAACATTTCTCTTAACTGTTTCGCTTGTTCTTCCGCTTCTACCGGTTTTGGGGAGTGATACAACGTCACTTGTTTGATCAACTCTTCCAGCGAATTTAGGTTAAGTTGAATAGCTATTTTACTGTTGTTAAAGCTTTGTAACGTTTCCGGCAGTGATTGTAGTCCGTTTTGTATCTGTTCTTCGCTAAAACCGGATGAATTTAGCACCAAATCAAAACGATTTTTGCCTTTTTCATTTTCGAACTCGATAGGACTCATCGTCAATTTTATCGGCTTAGTGACTAAATTTTTAACCAACTGCTCCAATTCGGTTTGCATGACTTCTGATTTAGCTAAATCGGCAGTGTAGGTATAATCCAACAGTTTGACATAAGCCTCATTGTCCAATTCCGATTCACTATTAAACGTAATTTTTCCAAAACGGATAGGATCAAATTGAGGTCTAGCGCCGTTTAATGCCATGCCACCGCTGAACGATGATTGTAATATTTTATTATCTACGATTCGATTCTCACCTTTTGTATGAAAATTTTCTATTGAAAACATATTATCAGACTTAAATGCAATAGAATCAATTTTCATCTCGGCATTAGCTACGGCAGTATAATGGTATTTCAATAGTGCTTTTTCATCGATTAACGTATTTATCGAAAACCGATTAATTTCAATGGTTGCCGTAGGATAGGCTGCATTTTTATTTTCAGATTTCAGTAAAACTTGCGGTATATGGTAATTCATCGCCCATTGACCGTTTTTAGCCGGAGTCAGATTAAATTCCGACGGTTGAAAATAGGCCATCACACTTGTTGTTGCATTGTGCTCAACAAAATTCTTTTTAGGCATTGCCACTTTGACGGAGGCCAATTTCCCCGAATAATCAATATCGGAAATGATATTCGCAATATAACCGCCCTCGAAATTCACTTTAATTGGCTCAATTGCCACTAAAGCACTTTCTGCGCTGAACATTCTCGGTGCAAAATCAAACCGTTTTATACGGTTAAGCGGAAATGGTCCGTGATACAGCTGACTCTCTACAGGTAAAGTAAAACCCTCTCCGATGCTTTTATCTTTTACCACAAGGTTGTAACGAATATCCGAAGTAAATAAATGTCGCTCGAATTTAACGTTATCGACTTTAAAGTCCAAATTAAATTGGCTAAGAAGTTGACCAAGTTCATTATTGGCGTAATGAATATAAGATTGATATTTTTCTTCAGCTAATTTACCGCTATACCAGCTTCCACCAATAAATACACCACCGAATACGGCAGCCAAAGATAATACCAGTTTAGAATATTTCATATAATCTCCTTAAAAAAATAGAGAGCCTAAAGCTCTCTATTCTATATTGTTTTAACTATTTTTTCTTTGCTTTCGCATTTGGAAGATCGGTAATTGACCCTTCAAACACTTCTGCTGCAAGACCTACAGACTCGTGTAAGGTCGGGTGAGCGTGGATGGTTAATGCAATATCTTCCGCATCACAGCCCATTTCAATCGCTAAACCGATTTCACCTAACAATTCACCACCGTTAGTACCAACAATCGCACCACCGAGTAAACGATGCGTATCTTTATCGAAGATTAATTTAGTCATACCGTCTGCACATTCAGAGGCAATCGCACGACCTGACGCAGCCCAAGGGAACTTCGCCACTTCGTAATTTAAGCCTTCTTGTTTACACTCTTTCTCGGTTTTACCGACCCAAGCCACTTCCGGCTCAGTATAAGCGATAGATGGGATCACTTTTGGATCGAAGTAGTGTTTTTGTCCTGCAATCACTTCTGCAGCCACGTGACCTTCGTGAACGCCTTTGTGCGCCAACATCGGCTGACCGACGATATCGCCGATCGCGAAAATGTGTGGCACATTGGTACGCATTTGTTTATCCACACGGATAAATCCACGGTCATCCACTTCTACGCCCGCTTTACCTGCATCTAATAATTTACCGTTCGGTACGCGTCCGATAGCCACTAATACGGCATCATAGCGTTTGGTGTCATTACACGCTTTGCCTTCCATAGAAACGTAAATACCGTCGTCTTTCGCTTCTACCGCGGTTACTTTGGTTTCAAGCATTAATTTGAATTTTTTCTCAATACGTTTGGTGAAGATTGCTACAACGTCTTTATCTGCTGCTGGGATAACTTGGTCGAACATTTCAACCACTTCCACTTCTGAGCCCAATGCTTCATACACGGTGCCCATTTCCAAACCGATGATACCACCGCCCATAATGAGTAATTTCTTCGGGATTTCTTTTAATTTAAGCGCATCCGTTGAATCCCAAATACGTGGGTCGTCATGTGGAATAAACGGAAGTTGAATAGGACGGGAACCGGCTGCAATAATTGCATTGTCAAATTTAATGGTGGTTGGATTACCGTCACGGTCACGTGCGACTAAGGTATTTGGATCAGCAAATGTTGCTTGACCTTCAACCACGGTCACTTTACGTGCTTTTGCCATACCAGCTAAGCCGCCTGTCAGTTTTGCAACCACCGCTTCTTTACCTGCACGGACTTTGTCTAAATCAATCGTTGGTTCGCCAAACGTAATACCGTTATGTTCCGCATGTTTCGCTTCTTCAATGATTTTTGCAACGTGTAATAATGCTTTAGACGGAATACAACCAACGTTTAAACACACACCACCAAGGGTTGAATAACGTTCGACTAAAACCGTTTCTAAGCCTAAATCTGCGCAACGGAATGCTGCTGAGTAGCCCGCCGGGCCTGCACCAAGTACCACGACTTGGGTTTTAATTTCTTTGCTCATGTTTACCTCTGGGTTCGCATTTGTTATAGACTTGTTAATTTTGCTATTTTAGCGTTTTTTACCTATTTTACAATGCGACTAAGATCACAGAATTAAGAACAAGCGGTAGGATTTGCAAATTTTTTTACAAATCTCACCGCTTGTATGCCAATTACATTACTAAACGACGGATATCCGCAAGTACACCATTGATGTAGCTTAAGAAACGAGCACCATCAGCACCATCGATCACACGGTGGTCGAAAGATAATGATAACGGAAGCATTAAGCGTGGCTCAAACTCTTTACCGTTCCATTGTGGCATCATTTCTGATTTCGATACGCCTAAAATTGCCACTTCAGGGGCATTCACAATTGGTGTGAAGTGCGTTGTACCGATACCGCCTAAGCTTGAAATGGTGAAACAACCACCTTGCATATCTGCGGCAGTCAATTTACCGTCACGCGCTTTCTTAGACACTTCCATCAATTCACGTGAAAGCTCAACAATACCTTTTTTATTCACATTTTTGAATACAGGTACGACTAAGCCGTTTGGTGTATCCACCGCTACGCCGATGTTAATGTATTTCTTAAGAGTAAGTTTTTGACCGTCTTCAGAAATTGAGCTGTTGAAACGAGGGAAGGCTTCTAAGGCTTTCGCTACCGCTTTCATAATGAACACCACAGGCGTGATTTTCACATCTAATTTTTGTTTTTCAGCCAGTTTGTTTTGTTCTTTGCGGAAGTTCTCTAAATCTGTGATATCCGTACGATCAAAGTGTGTAACATGTGGAATCATTACCCAGTTACGATGTAAGTTCGCACCTGAGATCTTATTGATACGACTTAATTCTACTTCTTCAATTTCACCAAATTTGCTGAAATCGACTTTCGGCCACGGTAATAAGCCTAAACCTGCACCGTTTGCTACGCCATTGCCTGCCGCAGCCGGAGCTTTACCTGCTTTCACATCTTCAAAGACTTGAACTGCAGTTTTTACATAGGCTTGAATATCTTCTTTAACGATACGACCTTTGCGACCTGTACCTTTAATACGATCTAAGTTTACGCCAAACTCACGTGCCAAACGACGAATCACCGGTGTTGCATGAGCATAGCCTGCACTTGCAACTACTTGTTCTTGGCTTAAACCAGACACATTACCTGATTGCGCTGGAGTTGCTACAACCGGTGCAGGTGCTGCCGCTGCTTGCGGTGCTGGAGCAGATGCTACTGGAGCTGCACCTGCAACTTCAAATTTCATAATTAATGAGCCGGTTGAAACTTTATCGCCCACTTTCACTAAAATTTCTTTCACCACACCTGCGATTGGTGCCGGGACTTCCATAGACGCTTTGTCGCCTTCTACGTTGATGATAGATTGATCAACAGCAACGGTATCACCCACTTTGACCATGATTTCAGTTACGTTGACTTCATCGCCACCAATATCCGGTACATTAACATCTTTAATCGCTGAGCCACCTGCTTGTGGTACTGGTGCAGCTACAACAGGTGCCGGAGACGCTGCCGGTGCTGTGCCTGCGACTTCAAAACGCATCACTAATTTGCCTGTTGAAACTTTATCGCCAACATTGATTAAAATCTCTTTAACCACGCCTGCGACCGGCGCCGGGACTTCCATAGAGGCTTTGTCGCCTTCTACGTTGATAATGGATTGATCAACGGCAACGGTATCGCCCACTTTAACCATAATTTCGGTCACGTTTACTTCATCGCCACCGATATCCGGTACATTCACATCAACAACCGCACTTGCTGTCGGTGCTGCCGCCGGAGCTGGTGCAGCTTCTGGTTGCGGAGCCGGTGCTGAACCTGCCGCTTCTAATACTAACATTGGTGAACCTGTGGTAACTTTATCGCCCACTTTCACTAAGACTTCTTTAACCACACCCGCTTCTGGTGCCGGAACTTCCATAGAGGCTTTATCGCCTTCTACGTTAATGATAGATTGATCAACGGCAATGGTATCGCCCACTTTGACCATTACTTCGGTTACGGTGACTTCATCACCACCGATATCTGGAACTTGAATTTGTTTTGACATGTTTATTCCTTATTTTTCCTAGCTTGTAGGGATGCGACGCTTCGCGTCCTTCTTCAACTTGCAAAAAATTAACGGCATCTGACCGCTTGTAATGGACGCCATGCATGGCGTCCCTACTTTTGCATGGAAATAATTGATTATGCGTATAACGGATTAATACGATCTACATTTAAACCGAATTTCGCAATTGCATCTGCAACGACTTTTCTGTCGATAGTGCCTTCGTTCGCTAATTGGGTTAATGC
>NZ_JBGXYA010000022.1:0-33602 GCF_041814905.1 Glaesserella sp.
CAGAGGGAGAAATCAAGCCTCTGGCTCTTTAACAAGCGGTCAGTTTGACTCCATATTTTGCAAATTTTCATGCAAAACAGACCGCTTGCACGTTTTTGCCCGATCCGTTCGGTTTTGCTATACTTCGCGTCATTTTCAATGCAATACACTCAAATTATGGGATTATTTGAATCTATTTTCATCATTATTTTATTGGTCATTGCCAGCGCCATCATTTCGGCGGGCGAAATTTCACTGGCGTCGGTACGAAAACTGAAATTGCAGAATTTAATTAACGAAGGGAATGAAAAAGCCCAAAAAGTGCTGAAATTTCAAGAAGAACCGGGGCAATTTATCACCGTCGTGCAAATCGCCCAAAACGTCATTGCCGTACTGGGCGGGATGTTCGGTGAAGGCGCGCTCACGCCTTACATTCACCGCTTTTTAGCCCAATACAGCCAAGCGGCTTGGCTGGAAACGGCTGCATCGTGGATCTCGTTCACCCTAGTCACCGTGTCTTTTATCATTTTCTCCGATTTAATTCCGAAACGCTTGGCGATTGCCAATCCCGAAAAAGTCGCAATGAAAATGGTAAACCTGATGTCGTTCAGCATCATTCTGTTTAAGCCGTTCGTGCTACTGCTGGATCCGCTCGCCAACGCCCTGTTCCGCCTGTTCCGTATTCCGACGGTCCGTGAAGATACCATGACCTCCGATGATATTGTGGCGATTGTCGATGCCGGTGCGGAAGCGGGGGTATTGAAGGCGCAGGAACATTATTTGATCGAAAATATTTTTGATATGCAACAACGGACGGTGACGTCCACCATGACGATCCGTGAACATATCGTCTTTTTGGATAAGTCCTTCAATCGTCAGCAAACCATTGAAACACTAAAAGAAAATTCCCATTCCAAGCTGATTATCACCGACGGCAGTTTGGATAAAATTCTCGGTTATGTTGAATCGCACACGCTGTTAACGCTTTATTTGCAGGAAGAAAACGTGAAATTGACCGATAGCCGAGTGTTACGCAAGGCATTGTTTATTCCTGATACCCTCTCGCTGTTTGAAGTGTTAGAGCTGTTTAAATCGTCGGGTGAAGATTTTGCGGTGATCATTAATGAATATGCGTTAGTTGTGGGCATTGTGACCTTAAACGACGTGATGAGTATTGTGATGGGCGAATTGGTGTCCAACGAAGAAGAACAGATTGTTCGCCGTGATGAAGACTCTTGGCTGGTTGATGGTTCAACGCCATTGGAAGATGTGATGCGAGCCTTAGATATTGAATCCTTCCCAAATCAAGAAAACTACGAAACCATCAGCGGTTTTATGATGTATATGCTACGAAAAGTGCCGAAAAAGACCGATTTTGTGTTATACGATAAGTATAAGTTTGAGATTATCGACACAGAGAATTTTAAAATCGATCAGTTAATGGTCTCGTTTCGTAAAGATAAAAAATCGGAGGAATCATGTTAACCATTTACCATAACCCTAAATGCAGTAAATCTCGTGAAACCTTAGCTCTTATTCGAGAAGCCGGGGTTGAACCTGAGATTGTTGAATACCTAAAACATCCGTTAAGTATTGAAGTGATTGAAAAGCTGATTGACGAAAGTGGTTTAAGCGTAAGAGAAGCGATTCGTACTGATGTTGAAGCGTACCAACAAATTACCGCTGAAATGAGCGATACAGAAATTATTGGGTTGATTACACAATATCCTCATCTACTCAACCGCCCTTTTGTAAGCGGTCAGAAAGGCACAAAACTTTGCAGACCGCCTGAATTAGTGAAAACATTATTATAAGGAAACGTATGAAAACGATTTTATTGTTAAACGGCCCAAATTTAAATATGCTCGGTAAACGTGAACCGCATATCTATGGTTCACAAACCCTTTCTGATATTGAGCAACATTTAAAACAACAAGCGCAGTCACAAGGCTTTGCTTTTGATTGTTTTCAAGCTAACGGCGAAGAACCGTTGATTAACCGCATTCATCACGCTTTTCAAAAGGTGGATTTTATTATTATCAATCCGGGCGCATTTACTCACACGAGTGTCGCACTGCGAGATGCGTTGTTATCGGTGGCAATTCCGTTTGTTGAGGTACATTTATCGAATGTTCACGCTCGAGAGCCGTTTCGGCACCACTCTTATTTAAGCGATGTGGCAAAAGGCGTTATTTGTGGTTTAGGGACAAAAGGTTACGATTATGCGTTAGATTATGCAATCAATTATCTCACTGCCGAAAAATAACCCGATAAGTATGTCCTCCTGTAATTTCATCATGGCAACTTTATTGTAACAACTGCTACGATCAGTTATAACAATGTCACATTTTGCTCGAATTTGTAAGATTTTCGTCGCAAACTCGCTGAAATTCAGGTAATCTACGCCCAGTTTTGTTCCGTGCAATTTAGTGCGGAGTTTCTCTTTTTTCACATAATAAATATACGGATCTCACTATGGATATTCGCAAAATTAAAAAACTTATCGAACTCGTTGAAGAATCAGGTATCACTGAATTAGAGGTATCTGAAGAAGAAGGTACGGTACGCATTAGTCGTGCGGCACCTCAAGCTGCAGCCGTGCAATATGTTGCCGCACCGCAAACCGCTCCTGCGCCTGTTGCAACAGCACCGGCAGCCACTCCGCAACAAGCAGCACCGGCACCTGTCGCTTCTTCAGAAGTCTCCGGTCATGCGGTTCTTTCCCCAATGGTTGGTACTTTCTATCGTAGCCCAAGCCCTGAAGCCAAACCGTTTGTCGAAGTGGGTCAAAGCGTGAAAGTCGGCGATTCACTCTGTATCGTTGAAGCAATGAAAATGATGAACCGCATTGAGTCAGACAAAGCAGGTGTGGTGAAAGCGATTCTTGTTAATGACGGCGAAGCGGTTGAATTCGACCAAAAACTTTTTATCATCGAATAATTCATTTCTTACAAGCGGTCGTTTTCAGGCAAAATTTTGCAAAAACGTACCGCCTGTTCAATTAAGGGCAAACGCTAATGTTAGAAAAAGTTGTCATTGCAAACCGTGGCGAAATTGCGTTACGTATCTTACGCGCTTGTAAAGAGCTCGGCATCAAAACCGTGGCGGTTCACTCTACTGCAGATCGTGAATTAAAACATGTTCTGCTTGCCGACGAAACTATTTGTATCGGTCCTGCACCTTCAACCAAAAGCTATTTAAATATCCCTGCAATTATTGCGGCAGCCGAAGTAACCGGCGCAGAAGCAATTCACCCGGGTTACGGCTTTCTTTCTGAAAATGCCAATTTTGCAGAGCAAGTAGAAAAATCCGGCTTCACTTTTATCGGTCCGACAGCGGATGTCATTCGTTTAATGGGCGACAAAGTTTCTGCAATCAATGCAATGAAAAAAGCCGGTGTACCTTGTGTGCCGGGTTCTGACGGTCCTGTAGGCGGTGATGTTGCCAAAAATAAAGAGATTGCCAAACGTATTGGCTATCCGGTAATTATCAAAGCTTCCGGTGGCGGTGGTGGTCGCGGTATGCGCGTTGTACATAACGAAAACGATTTAGAAGAATCGATTGCGATGACCAAAGCGGAAGCGAAAGCGGCATTTAACAACGATATGGTTTACATGGAAAAATATCTTGAAAATCCACGCCATATCGAAATCCAAGTTTTAGCGGATACCCACGGCAATGCTGTTTATCTTGCGGAACGTGACTGCTCTATGCAGCGTCGTCACCAGAAAGTCGTGGAAGAAGCGCCTGCACCGGGTATTACCGAAGAACTACGCAAATTTATCGGTGAACGTTGTGCAAACGCTTGTATTGAAATCGGTTATCGCGGTGCCGGTACTTTTGAATTCTTATATGAAAACGGTGAATTCTATTTCATTGAAATGAATACCCGTTTACAGGTAGAACACCCGGTTACCGAAATGATTACCGGAGTAGACTTAGTTAAAGAACAATTACGTGTTGCTGCAGGCTTACCGATTTCGATTAAACAAGAAGACATCAAGGTGCGCGGTCATGCGATTGAATGCCGTATTAATGCGGAAGATCCGAATACGTTCCTTCCGTCACCAGGGAAAATTACCCGTTTGCACGTACCGGGCGGTTTAGGAGTACGTTGGGATTCGCATATTTATGCCGGTTATTCCGTACCTCCGCACTACGATTCCATGATTGGTAAATTGATCACCTATGCGGAAACACGCGAAATCGCAATTCGCCGTATGGAAAATGCGTTATCGGAAACCATCATTGACGGAATTAAGACCAATATTCCTCTGCATAAACAAATTCTGGCAGATGAGAACTTCCGTAAAGGTGGAACCAATATCCACTATCTCGAGAAAAAACTCGGTCTTAAATAACCAAAAAGCCTGTGAAATATTCACAGGCTTTTTTGTCTATTAATCCTCTTATTTGCTCATCCAAATTTTAGACACAAAAAAAGCACCTTTAGGTGCTATTTTCTATTCATTCTTACAGAATATGGTGCCCGAGGCCAGACTTGAACTGGCACGCCTCGAAAGGCGAGGGATTTTAAATCCCTTGCGTCTACCGATTCCGCCACTCGGGCAATGGAGCGGGAAACGAGGCTCGAACTCGCGACCCCGACCTTGGCAAGGTCGTGCTCTACCAACTGAGCTATTCCCGCATTAAAAACGCTACCGTATTAGTAGCGTTTTGATTTTGCGTATTCTAATGATTTTAATGTTTCTGTCAAATGAAAAATATACGGATTGCTTTTATACGTTTAAATTTCAAGCTATTTCACTATAGGTTGTAAACGGTAATGAAGCTTCCCTGAAATCACATTTAGTAATAAATCAATATTAGGGTGTTTACCTGCATTTTGTGTTGCATCTGTCACATGTTCGGCAAACCATTCAATACCTTGTTGTGCTGAAACTACATTTAATTGCTGCTCAAATTTCTCTGCTAGTGCGTTATAGAGCTTCAACGATCCTAATTTTCCTTCAACCGCAGGAATAGTGTGAATCACGTCCCCCTGTTCATTCAATACGCTTAAGCCTGAAAGATGATCGATAGCAGGAAAAGTCGCCAAATAATCTTTAAATTGCATTTAACACCTCAGTTATTACATGCCAACAATCAAACATTCCGCAACACTTCTTGCGTTTGATTGTGCTGCCGAAGCGGCAGCTCTATCGCCGATAGGACCGACGAATACACGATTCCATTCACCGCTACTGCTGATACGGGCATTATAGCCTGCCATTGCTAAGCGAGCCTGCATATTTTCCGCTTGAGCTTTATTTTTGAATGCGCCACACTGTAAACCAAACTTGCCTCCCGTTTTTGTCGTTTCGGTAGGCTTGGGCGTTGCTGTTTTGGTTGATTCTGCTTTTTTCGCTGCTTCTTGTTGTTTTTTCAACTCCGCTTGTTTACGTTTTTCTTCCACGGCTTTTTGTTCTTGTGCCTTTTTCATCTCTAATTGCTCCGGTGTCAATGCCGTGACAGTTTGTTGCGGCTGAGTATCTGTGGTTTGTTGAACAGACTGCTCCGGTGTTGTTTGAGCTTGTTGGGACGCTTGCTGTTTACGTAATTCTTCTTCACGTTGTTTAAGAATTTGCTGTTCTTGCTCTTTAGTAAGCTGTGCTAGTTTTGAGTTCTTATCTACCGGTACTTCACGCGTTTCCAAATCACGGATATAGCTATATACCTCTTCCGGTGGTGTTGGTAGTGTGCTTTTCGGTTGCTGTTGAGGTTGAACGGCTTGTGTAGGAATAGTCGGTGCCGGTGCTTTTTCTTTCAACATCCAAAGCGCTAGACCGCTCACCATAAATAATAAAATGACGATCGCTAATATAAGCACTTTATTTCCACTGCGCTTCTTCGATTTCGAACGCGCTGCATAATCACGACTTGGCACAATATCCCTCTTATAACAAACTAAAATATTAATTATTTTAAAAGATTAAATATTACTGAAAAATTAACCTTTTGACTAGCCAAGATACACAACACACAAGGATTTTTTCACTCTTTTACTGGGAGTTTATTCGTTGATGATCTTACCTGCTTTTACCTGAACCACGCGGTCAAACAGTGATTTCACTTCATCAAATTGATGAGTAACCATTAACAAGGTCAGATTTCGCTGCTTACATAAGTCTTCCACGAGTTTTAATAGTTCTTCACGTCGTTGAGGATCTAGGGCAGAAAAAGGTTCATCTAATAATAAAATCGGTCTATCCCTTAACAGAGTTCTCGCTAAAGCCACCCGCTGTTTTTGTCCGCCGGAAAGGCTATCTGCTCGGCGTTGTAACAACTCCTTGATTCCCATCTGAGAGGCAATCTTTTTTACTTGTTGTTGCTGTTGCTCCGTTAAATGCAAACTTGGAACTAATGCTAGCCCTATATTTTGTTCAACCGTCAAATGCGGAAACAGATTATTATCTTGAAAAAGCATGGAAACCGGTCTTTCTGCCGGCTCCGTAGCAAAATGATTCTCACCGTTTAGCCACAGTTCACCACGATTTGCCAATTCAAAACCGGCAAGGAGATTAAGCAAGGTACTTTTACCCACACCACTCTCTCCTACCACAGCAATCCGTTCACCTTTTGCTGCAGTCAGCCGAAAATGCATAGGCATTTCCGGATAATCAAATTCAAGATTTAAACGGATCATGGTTTGTTCTCTTTTTGTTCAATAAATAAGAAAGGTAGGAAGGTAAATGTCATTAACACGAGTGCGGTAACCGCCGCATCTTCCGTACGATAACTACCAAGCTGTTGATAAAGCAGATAAGATAAAGTGCTAAAATCAGGACTACCAAAAAAGGCAATGACCGCAAAGCTACCAAGACTTGCCGACATTGCAAGAGCAAAAGCATTACGCAGCGGACGAATCAGATAAATTCGTTCTACAATCCACCAACGCCTAAACCCGCTTAAACCCAAACTACGGGCTAATTTATCGTGGGAAACCAATGCTTGCCACATCGCTGAAAACAGTAAGCGATAAATATAAGGCAGTAGCATTAACCCATTACAAAAACCGACAAGTAACAGTAGCTGCCAGTTTTGCATCTCCACATCCATGAACAGTAAAAACAGCCCGACCGCTAACATAAATACCGGCATAATCAGTGGATAAGTGCTTACACCGGCTAATATACTTTGTTTGATTTTCTGATTACGGTAAGCAAGCTGACGGGCTTCCAACACAATCAAATAGGCAATCGCAATCACGCTTAACGAAGCAATGAAACTCAGTAGTAATGTATACCACACAGCTTGCCAAAGCACCGGATTGGATAACCGCCCCCAAAAATCGGACACGCTCAAACCGTTCCACAACACATTTGACAACGGTATCAGTATAAAGCTGCCAAATACAATCAATATACTCTGCAAAATCCACTTATCTATTCCCTTAGGTTTTGGTGTCCAAATTTCATCAATAACGATAAGCGATTGGCGGGTACGATTAAAGCTAAAACGCGTAACTATATCCATCAAAATTTGTAACAAAATTCCAACTAAAATCTGTACCATAATCAAAATAACCGCTTTTGCAAAATCGAACTCAAAAGTGACCGCTTGATAAATCGCCACTTCCAGCGTGCTATATTTCGGACCTCCCCCCAACATCAGTACAATAGGGAAACTGGTGAAACAGAGTAAAAATACATTAGCAAAAGCATAAGGCACAATGCCTTTTAACATGGGTAATTCAACGACACGAAAATAAGTGAAACGACGAAGATTGAGCTGTGCCGCTAATTGATGTTGGCTACTCGGAATTAAATTTAACCCCTCCAAACAGTATTTTGCGACAAGCGGCGTATTGAGAAAAACATGGGCTATCAAAATGCCTTGCAAGCCATAAAGTTTGAACTCCCACTCGATTCCAACAATGGCAAGCCATTGCCCGAGCCAACCGGAATTGCCCCATACACCGATTATCGCAAAAATGACTACCAACGAAGGTAACGCCCATGCAAAGGAAATCACTTTATACAGCAGGATTTTGCCCCTGAAATGTAAGTAGAAAAAACTGCGGGCAAGCAAAATACCGAAAAAAACTGAAAAAACAGCGGAAAGCCCTGCTTGTAATACGCTGTATTTAAGAATGTGATACGTTTCATTGAACGACCAAAAGGTTTGGTCTGTACGATGGTCAAATAACGCCCATAAACTAAACGCATACAGTGCTAAAATCATAAAATAGACCGACCACGCAGTATATTTAGTTAATGGACGTAACATAAAAATCCTATAAATGTCCTATTATTGAGGCACAACCCAAATTATCTTACCCACTCCACAACATCATCAAAGGCTTGGCGAGTTTTTTCACGCGGTTCCGCCGCCCGGTAGCCGAATGCGACCATCACACTGAGTTTATATTGATTCGGATCGTATAACCCTTTTTCTGCGAATAGAGTGTTCAATTTTTCGAGTGGAAAGCCTTCAATCGGTGTACTGTCAATGCCAACCATTGCGGCAGATGTCAGCATATTGCCTAATGCAATATAACTTTGTCGGCACGCCCAATGGTAAAAAGCATTCGGATTATTGGCTAACTCAAAGTCATTTTCAATAAAATGACGATAGAAACCTTGGCGTAGTGTACGCATATCTTCAGGAATATGATGAACATCACGCATAATGTGTTGTACATAGTCACCATCCGCAAGTAAGGTTTGCGGTTGACGAACTAAAATCAAAACAAAGTGACTACAATCCATGACTTTATCTTTTGCTCCCCAAGCATTATCACGAATGAATTCACGAATGGATTGGTTTTCAATAACCAAAAATTTCCACGGTTCAAAACCAAAAGAGCTTGGCGAAAGTCTGCCGGTTTCAAGAATAAAACGGAAATCGTCATCACTGATTTTTTTAGTTGGGTCATATACTTTACAAGCATGGCGATAGTGATAGGCATCCAAAATATCTTGTTTAGAAATAGACATATTCTTGTTCCTTCTCAATAAAATAATCGGGTGTATTATGATATGATTTTTATGATAAGGCTAATTTTGTTTAGTAATATCAAAGAAAATGATTTCATCGAAAGGATAAATTATGAGCAAAACATTTAGTGAAGAGGCAGAATGCTGCCAAGGCGTATGCAAACCACAAAGTACATCAATGTTTGACAACGAAGAATGCAGTATTGATTTTGAACAGCATTACTCTACCGAGCAAGAGGCGCAAGAGGTGTTGGAATTTTTAACCAAAAAAGCACGCAAAACTGAAACCGATCCTTGCAAAATCGAAAGTGTAATTGAACCGATTAAAAACGGTTTCCGACTCTATGCAAAATTCACTTTTAGCTGCCAAGCCGAAACCGTATTATTTCAACTATCGTTAAGATAATTTACACAAACGCTGACTTCTGCATATTGGTCTGCCAATAAAGGTAACCGTAATAAGTAAATTTTTCCCTAAAAAAGACCGCTTGTATCACCAAGCGGTCTTCTATTTCGTCCATCCCTTTTATTATTTCTTCACCAAGAACAGCACCGCATCAACATAACGTTGTATGAATTCATTCGTTGAACTGACGTCGGAGAAGCCTTCCGGATTGAGTTGATACTGTTCATTCACAAAAAATGCAGGCACACCCCGAACTTTAAACTCCTGCGTAGCTTGTGCCTGTTTAGACACCAACCCGTTGACCGCAAAGCTGTTAATACCGCCGTCAAATTGTTCGGCAGAAACTCCGTTAGCTAAGAAAATCGCACGAATATCGTCCATAGATTTAATCGTATTTTTTTGCGCCGATTCAAATAGTGGTGTTTTCACTTTTTCTTCCACACCGAGCGCCATTGCCAATGCCCAAGCACGGGAAAGTTCTGCGGATTGACGACCTAAAAAGTCTACGTGATACTGTTTAAACACCACACCTTCCGGCAAACCGTCTTTAATTCGTTGCGGAATTTTATAGCCATATTCAAAATCATAGCAATGCGGGCAGTAAAAAGAGAAGAATTCCAGCACTTCTTTTTGCGCCGACGGTGTTTGACGAATTTCAATATATTCTTTACCGGCAGCAGGATCTTGCGCCATTACATGAGTATTGACGGCAAAAAGCGCAGACAAAGCGATAAAGGCTGTTTTTAAAGCGAATTTTTTCATTATATTCCTCAATTAGATAAAAATAAAAAAACAGTGGTAGGACAAAGTTATTCCGACAAAATTCCACGGGCGCGAAGTAAAGCAGTTTTAAAATCATCTTCATAATCTTTCTTGATTCCCGGAATGACTTCCGATTTATCTTTACCGCGCATTTTCAATTGATAAATCAACACTTCGTCGCGTAACGCGTCCAATTCGTTCGGTTTACCGACTTCTTCGGCTAATTTATATAAAAAATCGATTAAGTGTAAATCCGGCTCTTGGCGCCAATGTTCACCCAACAGTTCCAAAACCTCATCCAAGCGTTTGCATTTCATTCGAAAATCCTTAAAAAAATTTGTGGAAAATTGGGCGGAATCATATACTTTTAAGCAGAATTTTGCAAAAACAAGGACACAGAATGGCACAAATAAATCAAATTTCGGCAGTCATTTTAGCTGGCGGCTTGGCGCGCCGTTTAAACGGTGTCGAAAAAGGCTTACAACCGTTAAACGGCAAACCGTTAATCAACCATATTATTGAACGCCTTTCACCACAAATTTGCAAAATTTCCCTGAATATTAACCGCTTGCATGAGCAGTATCGCCTGCTCTATCCGGATATTCCAAGCTATTCTGACGAGTTAACCGATTTCCAAGGTCCGTTAAGCGGAATGTTATCAGGCTTTCAACATCTTGATAGTGAATATCTCTTGTTTGTGCCGTGTGACAGCCCGTTTCTGCCGTTAAACTTGTTACGAAAGCTCAATACCGCCTTAACCATCAATCATGCCGATATTGCCTACGCCCACGACGGCGAACGAGCGCACCCGACTTTTGCGTTGGTACATCGCTCCGTTGCTAAAGCCTTGGCAGACTATTTGGCGCGAGGCGAACGCCGTTTATTTCACTTTTTTCAATCACAAAAAAGTGTTGCCGTCGATTTTTCCGAACAACCGCAGGCGTTTCGAAATTTTAATACCTTAGAAGATTTTACAAGCGGTCAGAATTCGGCATTTTTTTGCAAAATTCCATTACTCGCCGTCACCGGCTACAGCGGTACAGGTAAAACAACCCTGCTTGAGAAGCTGATTCCCGAGCTGAACAAACGGAATATTCGCGTTGGTTTAATTAAGCATTCTCATCATAATGTCGATGTAGATAAACCCGGCAAAGACAGCCACCGTATGCGAATGGCGGGCGCCAATCCTACGATGGTAGTCTGCACAGAGCGCTGGGCATTAATGGTTGAAACCGATGAACTTGCGCCATTTGATTATTTGGTACAGCAATTTGAGGGGAAAAACCTCGATCTCGTGTTAGTTGAAGGTTTTAAACACGAAGCTTTACCGAAGATTCAGTTACACCGCAAAGCGATCGAAAAACCGCTACCGGAATTGGATGATTTCACTCTCGCTACCGCAACGGATTATCCGTTAGCACGGAAAAACCTGTTGGATATCAATAACATTGAGCAAATTGCTACATTTATCGAGAAATATTTAGCAAGATAAAAAAACGGCACGGACGCAATGTCCGTGCCGGTGATAGAATAATTTAGAATTTATAACTTAAGCTCGCATTCACATTACGCTCTGCACCGTAATAGCAGTAGTAATCGCACGCGGCTACATATTTACGGTTACCTACGTTATCCACATTAAGCTGTGCAACCCAGTTATTATTAAAGGTATAACGCGCCATTAAATCCACGACCGTTGCAGAAGGCACTCGTGCATGGGAATAGAGCGAACCTTTTGCAGTGACGCTATGACCGACATAACGGATACCCGCACCCAGTGTTAAGCCGTTTAATGTACCGCCAGTAAAGCTATAAGCAGTTTTTGCGGCGACCACATTCGTCGGAATCAGGGCATTGCGGGTTTTCTCACCATTGTTCGCTTTGGTTTCTGACTTAGTGTAAGTATAAGCCAAAATCGCACTCCAGTTATCCGTCAGGTTCACATCCGCCTGTAATTCAACTCCTTTACGGTAAATCGGATCAGTACTACTTACCGATACACCGGTGCCTGTTGATGAAGCAATTAATGCTCCGGTATCTTTCGCACGGAAACCTGCTACAGTAATCACGCCGTCTAACCAGGTCGGAAGATATTTCACACCTAATTCATATTGGCGTGTAATATTCGGATCATAAAGCGTTTGGACACCACTTAAGCCCACCGGTAAATTGAATGACTCGCTATAGCTGAAATAAGGATTCAAGCCATAAGGTGCTTCGTACATGAAGGAACCGGAGTATGAAGTATGGTTGTCCTTGACCGTTTGAGTTGAGGTATATTCATCTTGTTTAGCGCGATCGTGTCGAACGCCTAAACCTAACACATAGTTATCCGCAATACGTGCTTGATTTTGTAAGTAAAAACCCAGTTGGCGAGCTTTAATCTGCACATGAGAACCTAGCGGCGTACCTGATTGATTCCAGTTCGCTTGGTAATTGCGTAAATTTGCATCATAGTATAACCCGTACAGGCTATACTCCGCGTCCACATTATTATGGCGATAATCCGTACCTACCACGACGGTATTTTTCAACCAATCATTTTGGTAATCCCAATTTAAACGGTTATCTAACGCATGAGAAATGACTTTACCATCATTAAATACCGTGTTACCGCTCACCACATAATTATTCACACTTGGAGCAAGTGCCGACCAATCTGTAGCGTAAGCCGACGGATAAACATAACCGCCACGGTGATAATTTTGAATATGGCTATAGCGATAACTTGAATTTAAACTTAAACCATTGCCAAAATCGTGAGCAAGTTCATAGCCCAAACTATATTGTCTGTTGGTTTCAGTATCTTTTACCGGATCGCCGAAATTGATGTTACGACTGTAATAAGTGCCGTCCGGTAAAGCGTGTAATGTACCTTCTTGCGGATAGAAATTTGAGCTTGGCACACCGTGATCACGTTGATAACTGGTTAAAATAGTTAAACGAGTACGATCGGAAATATCCCATTCAACGGTTGGAGCAATATACAAGGTTTCATTTTTGGTTAAATCCCAGTCGCCGTCACGCGCCCCATAACTTGCCACCATACGGTAACGAGCCGATTGATCCGCATTTAGCGCACCGGTGTAGTCTGCGGCAAAACCATATTGGGTTTTATTCCCCATATTGATTTTAAATTCTCCCTTACCGACAAGATCCTTATACGCACGTTTGGTAACATAATTGATTAAACCGCCTGATTGCGCCGCACCAAAGGTCATTGAATCCGCCCCTTTGGTCACTTCAATCGCTTCTAAACCAAAATTTGCCATTTGGGGTGTAAAGAAACCGTAACTAAAGGTGGGTAAACCGTTTACCGCCTGCGAGACTTCCGCACCACGCACACGGAACCAATTAGTATTGGTATCGCTACCGAATACCTGATTCGCAAAACCTGCTTGGTAACGGGCAATTTCATCCATTTTTACGACATCTTGGCTGTCCAACTCGTCACGGGTAATCGCTACTGCGGATTTTGCTTGATGAACCGGGACTTCACCCATCTTGAACATAGAGCCGGAGCCGACCACACTGACTTCATCCAATACTGCACTCTCATTGTCAGTGGATTCATTTGCCATCACCGGCGCAATCGCAAACATTACTGCCGTTGCAACACCCGAGTAAATAAAAGATTTTTTCATAATCATTCCTGTAGAGCATACTACGTACGCTAGTTTATACTATTAAACCTTTCTCACCATCAGCAAGAAATACGTCCCTCCAATCAGTGTTGCAACCAATCCTGCCGGCACTTCATAAGGGAATAACATCTGTCTGCCGAGCCAATCGGCAAACACCATAATCAAACCACCCAACAGGGCAGAGATTAAAATTTGTTGATAGGCTCTGTTTACGCCTAAAAAACGTGCGATATGCGGCACTAATAAGCCAATAAAACTCAGCGGACCGATAATCAACGTTGCCAATGCGGTTAATAACGCACTAAATAAAATTAAGATCCAACGGGTGCGTTTGAGATTCAACCCTAATGCCTGAGCAATCGGTGCCTGTAGTGCTAATAACTCAAGCCAGCGGCTGAAAATCAAGCTCATTGCCAGCAACACCAAGCTTACAACTAAAAAAGGAACGGCTAATTCGGCACTCACTTGTTGAGTGGAACCCGATGTCCACGAAATCAGTTGTTGGGCGCGTAAATCTCCACTTGCAATCGCGATACGTTGTAAAGCATCGAATAATGCCGATAAGCTAATCCCTGTCAGTAACACTTTTTCAGGCAACATTCCGCTACGTTGGTTGATAGCACTTATCACCCATAATGCCAACAAAGCCCCCAGTATTCCTGCTATCCAAAACAGTGCTGTTTGTTCGGTCGGAAAGAAAAACAATACCGCTAAAATCCCCATACTGGTCCCCGACGATACCCCAAGTAATTCAGGGCTGGCCATCGGATTCAACGTTAAGCGTTGTAACAGTACACCGGCGACGGCAAGTAAAATACCGACGGATAAAGCAATGAATATTCGCGGATAACGTAACTCAAAAATCGGGACGTAAAATTCGTAAAATTCTAATAGTTTCCAACCGCTTGTATCTCTACCAAGCGCAAGAGCCAACCACAGAGAAAGTACCAAACCGACCAAAATAAGCACGAGATAAATCGGTTTAAATCGATGACTCACCCGCTGCCCTTGCTCAGTTAAACGCCCTGTATTTTGTATTGTTCTAAACATCAACCAAAGTAATAACGGCGTACCTAATAATGCGGTTACGGCACCCGTCGGCAAGTTAATACCTTTAAAGTGAGCGAGTAATTGCAAAACTAGATCGGTAATGGCAAGCAACAATGCCCCACCGATAAACGCCCCGATAAGTTGCCCTTTAAAAGAACGCATACCAAGTTGACGAACAATAGTAGCTGATGCTAAGCCGATAAAACCGAGCATACCAACAACACTCACCACACAAGCAATTAAGTAAGCAGAAACTAACACACCGATAAAACGTAGGCGATTTACGGGGACACCAAGACTTTGGGCGTTGCTGTCATTCAAAGATAAAATCGTAAACGGACGAATTAACATTGCAATTAATATAAAACACGGCACCGCTTGTAACGCAAGCCACTGTGAGTCGTGCCAGCTTTCTTGTACTAATGAACCCGCCCCCCACTGTGCTAACCCGCGCGCTTCTTCAGGATAGAACAACATCATCAACGCAGAAAAAGAGCCGAAATAGAGATTAACCACCAACCCCGCCAAAATCAGTAAAAGTGGAGACATTGTTTTACTCATAGCTAACGTTAGCACCAACAACAGGCTTAATCCTGCCCCGATAACCGCCACGATACTGGCGCCGACATCAAGTAGCTGCGGCGTGAAAATTGCGGCAATAAACAACGCAAATTGTGAGCCTGCGCTGATCCCAAGAGTATTATCGGACGCAAGCGGATTTGCCATCACTTGCTGTAATAACAGGCTGGCAAAACCTAAAATGCCGCCGGCGAATAAGGCAATGGTGATACGCGGTAAGCTGTAACTTTGGATCAATAAGATCTCTAACGAATCAGAATACTGAAATAACGCCGAGAGGCTTGAATCTTGTGGTAATAACGCATTTAGTAAGGTTATCAGTAAACCGACAAACAGCACGGCTAACAGAGCAAAAAACAGCCTCACTTGAGCTACCATTGCTCGCCTCCGTTAATCAATGCATTTGCGAAAATCTCCGCAAAGCGTTGAGCTGACGGAATGCCGCCATAGGTCCAAACCGTCGGCAGAACAAGCGGATCTTTCGCCATTGGCAATCGTTGCCAAAGGGTATTATGTTGCAAAGCTGTTTTGATGTTGTAAGGATATGGTTTTACGACGACAAAACGGGTGTTATTCGGCAATTTCACCAGCTGAGTGACCTCAATCCATTCAAAACCCCAACGATTGTATGAACCTGTCCATGCGTTCTCAAACCCTAACTGTTTTAATGCGGCACCGAACAGGCTATTTTCCGCATAAATCCGCAAATGGCGCGTATCGCTGAACTGAACCAACGCAATAGGACGATCGCTAAACGGAGTGACAAGCGGTCGGATTTCAGCAATTTTTTGCAAATAGTTGTTCAGCAATTTATCAGCGTTTGCAGGTTTTTCGATAATCTCCGCAATCCGTTTGGTCGCGTCAATCACATTTTGCCAAGCCTCCCCATCCTTATAAAAATCCACCCAATATACCTTACCGAACCTCTCCAACATCGGCGAAGTTTGAGCATAGAAAGACGAATTGATAAACACCAAAGGTTGTGCATCCAATTGCATTGACAGTGACCAAAGCTGTTCGGGATTAGGTTGTAAACGAATACCGAGATCAAGCGTCTCTCGCGGCAATTTCGGTTCCGCAACCCAAGTTTTATAACTTTCCGCATCGCCCACAGCTAGCGGTTGTTCATCCAGTGCAACAAGCGTTTCCGCGACTGTCCAATCGAGCGTTGCAAAACCTCGTTGCGGTTCTCCGGCATAAAGAAAATTTGCAAAAAAGAGCGTGAAAATGACCGCTTGTCGTTTTTTCATCATCTTAATAAAAACTCACTGGTCGATTGGTTTCAGGGTGATTGATCACATTCAGCTCAATGCCGTAAATGGCTTTAAGCGACGGAGTGTTTACGATATCGTGCGCATTGCCTTGTGCGAGCAAACGCCCACTATGTAATGCAACCAGATGATCGCAGTAGCGCGACGCAAGATTGATATCGTGAATCACGATGATCACGCCTAAATTTAGCGATCGACTTAGATTATGTACCAACTGCATCACTTCCACTTGATGAGCAATATCGAGAGCGGCAAGGGGTTCGTCTAACAGTAAAAATTTACTCTGTTGTGCCAGCAGCATTGCAAGCCAAATACGCGAGCGCTCACCACCCGAAAGCACATCTACCGATTGTTCGGCAAATTTTTCGGTGTGAGTCAATTTCATCGCCTGTTCAATCGCTTGCTTATCTTCAACAGTTTGACGCCCGAATAGACCATTCCATGCGTAGCGTCCCATAGCAATTAACTCTTTCGCGGTTAAATTGGTGGTATTCGGCAGATGTTGGGGCAAATAGGCGACATTTTTGGCAAAATCGCGGTTCGACCAACTGTCTAAGGACTTATCATCAAATCGGATTGAACCCGCCGATAATGGCAGTTGTTTGGCGAGAAGTTTTATCAGCGTGGACTTCCCGGAGCCGTTGTGACCAATCAAACCATACACTTTGCCTTGCTCAAATCGCAGAGAAATCGGATATAACAAAGTACGGTTAGGAATAGCAAAATTTGCCTGTTCGACAATAAACACAAAAGCTCCGAGCCAATTTAATAAGTAAAAAACGATTTTATTTTAATTGAAAATAATTTGTATTAAAATAGCTCTTTTCATTTTTAACCCGCTTTTTATGAATTTGCTATTTACCAGTTCGGAATTAAACGCCCTACGTGAAACGCTCTTTTCCGATAGATTAAAACATTGCAGAAGCCTACTGACTTTTGTCGAAAAACCGGAAAATATTTCTAACGCCATGTTTTTCCAGCAAATTTATTATTCCACGCTACCTCAAAAATACAGTGCCGTAACTGCCGAACCACGTAAAGCGACTATTTCAATGTGGCAGCGTTATTGGCTAAACGGTTTTATTATGCATTGGGTTTGGCTATTGCATAAATATGGTATTCATTTGGTTTTAAGCGAACAAAACACCGCTCTCGAACTCTCCGCAAGCGGAAAAATCAAAGGGTTTATTGTTAATATAAGCCGTACGCCCGTTCGGAAAGTGCAAAATAACGAACAAATTCTGCAAGCCTATCGTCAGTTGAAACATTTTCTCTCACCGATATTTAATAAACTCACGGCTTACAGCCATTTAAATGAATCGGTGTTTTGGCATAACTGTGCCAATTTAATTGAATTCAGTCTAAAAGAATTAGAAGCGGACGGGTTTGAGGTCTCTCCAATTTATCGGCAACTTCTGCTTGAAAAAAAGTGGGACGAATATGAATGGTCACCGTTTTATAACGCTGTGGAATATATTGAGTTTCACGATCTCCCTTTTCCACAACCGGTACGGCTACGTAAAGTCTGCTGTCACGCCCATTTAGACAAAAAGAACGATTACTGCGCTCATTGCCCCAAATTGAAAAAGCTAGAGAAAAGGGAATTAGATGTGTTGATTAAAAAGTGGGGAATCACTTAACTCTCCGTTTCAACTCATTTTTGCACTTTTTGCAAATATAAGATCTCCCGTTACGGACAATGGCATTATGACGACGGATAGAGAGTTGGTGGATTTGACAAGCGCAGGCGTAGTCAAAGGTTTTCCCCTGCACAGTGGAAACATCAAAACAGTGATAGGTTTCGGCGGGTACACCAAGCACCTGTTCCATCATCATCCGCCACTCTTTTCCGTGTGGTTGAACGCTTCCGAATTGTTGATAAACCAAAATATGTGCCAATTCATGCGGCACCACTTGCTGCACAAACTCCGTACCGTTTTCGGTTAATAAAATCGGATTAAAGCGAATTTCATTTTTCTGCAAATACGCGACACCCGCCTTCATCCCGCGTACATCATAATTTACCGAAGGCGGAATAAACGCTTTTCGAAAAAAATGATTCGCTTTTTCCAAATCGCGTTTTAACTGGCGCTGTACTTGCATTTTCAACATTCTTAACATCTTACTTCGGACAATCCATCACGTTCCATTGTTTATCATAGCAAATATAAAGTTCGTTTTTACTTGCGCCCAAATAAGCATTTTTCAGTTGAGGATTATATTTTTTCATCCAAGCAAACAAATCTTTGCGTGACAACGCTTGCCCCGGTAAATTCAAACTACGGAACAATGCTTTCTGTTTGGCAAAATAGGCTTCTGCATTATCAAAAGCACAAGAGCCGTGCTTCTCCCACTGACCTTGCAATAAACTTGCTCCCGGGGATTCCGGCATATATTTTTTGATGAGTTCTTCCGGAAGTTCAGGCAAATCGCCTTTACAAAATCGAGGGTGATCAGACACGCCGCGCGCATTAGCATTCTGTGGCCATAAACCGTGAATCACCCAGCCAAGTTGAGCGGCTTGATTGCATTGAAATGCTAAATTCTCCGGAATTTTGCCGTTGTTTTTATTCTTTTGCGTCTCACAAAAACTCGGTGACCAAGAAAGCGAAAGCATATAATAATCCACTGTTGCATGCTTGTTCTGCCCGATATTATCATGCGCCATCACCGTATCGTAATGACCTAAATTTGCCGGAATATTCACTTCCGCATCGGTCGACGTAATCTTGTTTTGGGTACTCGACGGCTGCGTTTTTTCTTCATTATTCCACCAAGTGAAAATGGCAAAAACCATAATAATGATCACAAAAATCAGTTGGCTAAGCGTGCGTTTTTGTGGATTCGATTGATTTGGAGAAGTATTCGACTTTTTCATGGCATTGAGCTTATTAATATCTTAAAGTCGCTTACTATACCTTAAAGCCTAAAGGTTGCAAGCGGTCACTTTTTGCAAAAAATTTGCAAATAACGACCGCTTGTCATGAAGTGATGATTAGTCCGGTTTTACCGCATATTTGCCGGAGCCGAACAACATAATGGCAAGGAAACCGAATAAGAAAGTGGCAATGCCCTCCACAGACCATGCGCCGACTTTGGTTAACGTGAAGAAATTTGTCGAGTGCATTAACAAAATCACCACGACTGACGTTCCGACACAAATAAAGGCATTGAGACGAGTAAACAGACCGACCATAATGAGTATCGGAGAAATGACCTCACCTAAATAGACGGCATAGGCAAAAAATCCGGGCAAACCGATTTCAATAAATTTCCCTTCAATAAAACTCACTCCGCCCCAAATTTTATGGACTCCGTGGAATAAGAATAATCCGGCAAAACCAATACGTAATAATAATTTCGCAAGTTCTGGATGACTTACAAATCGATTGAATTTTTGTATATAACTATTCATGATGATTTCTCCTTTAACAGTTTGATTTCGTTGAAAATTATAATCCTGATTATTGGGATAAATATATATTAAATGAGTAAATAGATATTTTACTTAGACGAAACAATTCATATATTCCATTTAATTATATTAAATAAAATTCCTATCCTTAACATTTCAGAAATAAGCGGTATTCTGAAACCGTTTTAAAAATTTATTCACCAGAGGATTCATACTATGACTATTTATGCAGACAACTCAGAAACTATCGGTAAAACCCCCCTTGTTCGTTTAAAAAACTTTGGTAATAACGGTAACTTGTTAGTTAAAGTTGAAGCGCGCAACCCAAGCTTTAGCGTGAAATGTCGTATCGGAGCAAATATGGTGTGGCAAGCGGAAAAAGACGGCATCCTGACCAAAGATAAAGAGATTGTCGATGCAACCAGCGGCAATACCGGCATTGCATTAGCTTTTGTCGCAGCAGCTCGTGGCTATAAATTAACGTTAACCATGCCGGAAACAATGAGTATCGAACGTCGCCGTTTATTACGCGGCTTAGGTGCAACGCTAGTATTGACCGAAGGCGCAAAAGGTATGAAAGGGGCGATTGCAAAAGCGGAAGAAATTGTTGCCAGCGATCCTCATCGCTACATCATGTTAAAACAGTTTGAAAACCCGGCAAACCCGGCAATTCACCAACAAACAACCGGTCCAGAAATTTGGGAAGCGACGAATGGCGATATTGATATTTTCGTGGCAGGCGTAGGAACAGGCGGTACGATTACCGGTGTAAGCCGTTATATCAAACAAGAAAAGGGTAAACAAATTATCAGCGTTGCCGTTGAACCGAAAGAATCACCGGTCATCACTCAAACATTGAACGGTGAAGAAATCAAACCAGGTCCGCACAAAATTCAAGGTATTGGTGCCGGTTTTATCCCTCAAAACTTAGATTTAAGCCTTATCGATCGGGTTGAACAAGTGGATAGCGAAACCGCGATTGCCACTGCACGTCGAGTTATGGCTGAAGAAGGTATTCTCGTGGGAATTTCATCCGGTGCCGCCGTTGCAGCAGCAGATCGTATTGCAAAATTACCTGAATTTGCCGACAAAACTATTGTCGCAATTCTACCGTCTGCCTCAGAACGTTATTTAAGTACGTTATTATTTGAAGGTATCGAGGCATAATTTACTTATAAAAAAACTGATTTCTGTGTCAAACGGAAATCAGTTTTTCTATTGATGATTGTTAGCTTATCTCACTATTTTTACTTAATAAGCGCCTTCTCTTTTTACAACCACATTAACGGTTTTAAAGAGAATGGCAATATCATTCCAAAGCGACCAATTTTTCACATACCACGCATCAAAATAAACCCGAGTATCGTAGTCGACATCGTTACGTCCGCTCACCTGCCACAAGCCGGTCATGCCCGGTTTCGCCATCAAATAATAATCCACATCATCTTTATAATAAGACAATTCGTCGGCAATAATCGGTCTTGGTCCGACTAAGCTCATTTGTCCGACCAAAACATTAAACAATTGAGGTAATTCATCAATACTCGTTCGACGTAAAAACTGACCAAGCGGTGTGATCCTCGGATCATTTTTCAATTTAAAATCTTTTTCCCACTCCGTCTTTGCTTCCGCATCGCGCTCTAACAATTCATCCAATACTTCTTGAGAGTTCAACACCATTGAACGGAATTTTAAACAACTAAACGGCTTACCGTTTTGCCCGATTCGCTTATGCCCGAATACGGCGCTTCCGCCATCCCGCTTAATCAGAAAGTAGCATGTCAATAATAACGGAGACAATAAAATAATCAGCAGACTGGCACCGACAATATCCATTGTTCGTTTGATGATGCGGGAAGAACGTTTTGCCAAGTTATTATTCACACGAAGCAGCATCACTTCATAACTGAAGATAAACGACATATCCGTACTGTACAACGGCAATCCCCGTAGCGTCGGAATAACGGATACGGAACGATAATGTTTTTTAGAAAAATAACGAAGCCATTGGTCGCGTTGTTCAATTTCATCTTCTTCAAGGGCAATAATAAATTGATCGGATGATTTCGTGACTAACCTCCAAATACCCTGACGGGTTTCATTAATGATTGGAATGCCTAAACCGTCTAATTCATCGATCTTATCTACAGCAATAAAATATTTTACTTTAAGCCCGAGATAGGGTTCGCTGATCAACGCTTTATAGGCATCTACCGCATTTTTACCACCGCCGATAATCACTGTATTCTTTAAATATAGACCACTTTTGATCAATAATTTTTTAATCAGAACTCTACTGAGCGGCACGATAACAAGGGTTAAACTCCAACTTAATAACCACAAATAGCGGGAAAAATAGAGTTTGGAAAAGGCGATACTGGCTAATTCAATAATCGCCAATATGATTAAGGTACGAACAACTTCTTTTAATTCAAACCAAAACGGTTTTCGATAAGTATAATGACGAAGGTTAATCCAAAACCAAATAACACAACCACAGGCTAGCCCTAAATGAATCAGTATCGCTTCTCGAAACTGCTCGGAAGGTAAAAAACGCTCTAAATCATTTGTAAAAAGGTTCAGTAAATAGATGCTTAAAAAATAGGAAAGCAGTAACGAAACAAAATCCGTTACCGCCAACACACCTTTACAAATTACCGATTTATCCATCATGCTCATTTTTTCTTTAAATATTTCCGTTTCAACAAACCAATTGCTTTTTTCAATATATGTTCGCCTTCTAACGAAACCACTTTCCGTTCTTTCAGTTTTAATTGATTTTTTACCAACCAAACATTAAAAAGGCGTTCTGCGATAAAACCGAAAACCCGCTTTTGATAATTATCGTAATCCGTAATATCAATCTGCTTTTCCAGCTTAAACAAAATATCAAACAACCATTGGCAATATTTCTCGACATCTTGTCTTTTTAAAACAAACATATTATAAAGATGCAGTGTTTTACCCGACATGACTTGCTCAAATGCCTGAATATAATCAACATAATCGTTCTGAATAATTTCTTTTACCAAGTCTAAATCTTTAATGTAATGCGCATTTTTATAATGTTGGTAAACACTTTCGATATAATAATTTCGCTTCTTTGCAACGATACCGTCATAATTAACAAAATCAGACAATAATTCTGTTTTCGATGCAATTCGCTTATTCAGCAAGCTCAGCTGCTTCCCTGAAAAATAACGAC
Source organism: Glaesserella sp. (assembly GCF_041814905.1). NCBI lineage: Bacteria > Pseudomonadati > Pseudomonadota > Gammaproteobacteria > Pasteurellales > Pasteurellaceae > Glaesserella > Glaesserella sp. The sequence goes on from NZ_JBGXYA010000022.1 coordinate 23,251, forward strand.
GATAATGTACTAGTCCGACATAATCCGCCTCATCGAAAAAATGATTCTTCCACGCCCAATATAATGCTGTCAGCTCACAGAATGAATTATTCCTAATTGAAATATTTTCACCGGAATTATCCGACAAAATATTCAGTTCTAAAGCACTATTCGATTTTCCGACATGAATCGGAATATAGTAATCCGCAGCTGGAAAAATATATTTTTTATGCGTTGCGATGAGAATTTTCATGAGCAAAATCGATTATAAATACTCTTGATGGTGAGAAAAATCACCTTTAAAACCATGCCACATTGCCCGCCAAGTAAAGAGCAAACGCGAAAGACTTGGCTGAGTAAACATAAAAAACCAAGTCGTTTTTCCCCAAAATGCCAGCACATGAGCTAAACCGTTGTAGCGTTTAAACGTTGCAATAGAATTACGACAAAAACAGTATAATTTTAGTTCTGAATTAGCATTATTAAATCGTAACTTATTAAAAAACATCGGGGTAGAAGCCGAACTATCAGACGGGTGATAAAAAATCGCATCAATAACAGTGAGAATTTTTGCCTTAAACTTACTTGCACGAAGCGTATACTCTTTTTCATCTCCCCAAATAAAATAATCTTTAAGCAATAACCCCATTTTTTTTACCAGTTCATTGGCAATTAACGTCCCATTAAAAGGTAATACGACACCGTTGATGACATTACTCTGCTTTAACTCTTTCGGAATCTCCGTATAAAAATCAAAGACGTTAATTGTATTCGGCACACGTAATGCAAAGCTCAATTTATTCGTGACCTTGGGATCAAGCACCATCGGTCCGATGTAACAATTATTTGCACAATAAGGAATCAATTTTTCTAAGCAACTCTCTGAAGGATAGCCGTCATCATCCATCAACCAAATGTAGTCAACGTTCTTTTGCTTGGCAAACTCAATACCGGCATAAAATCCGCCTGCTCCGCCTTGATTATTTGGTAGAGTAATCAAGGTAAATTGATCGTTATCTTGCCATCCGTTTTCACGCAGATACTCTACCGTTCCGTCTTGGCTTGCATTGTTAATGACAACAATATGATCCAATGGATAAGATTGTGATTTTAATGCTTGCAAACAATTTAATAACAAATTTTTACGATTAAACGTAACAACAACAGCACAAATTGATTTCTTTTCCAACATAGCATTTATATAAATGAACCGCTTGCATTACACAAGCGGTCTGTTTTTCATGAAAATTTACACATCCATATTGACGTAAAACGGCTTCAATTTCTGACCGCTTGCAAGTGATGCTTTTATTTCATCGGCAGCTTCTAATGCTTCCTTAATAGTGACATCCATATCCAAATAACGATAAGTGCCTAAACGTCCAACGAAAGTGACTTGTGTTTCCTTATTTGCTTTCTCGACATATTGCTGCAACAACGCTTTGTCTTTTACTAAGCGAATCGGATAATACGGAATATCTTTTTCTTCGCATAAACGGCTGAACTCACGGTAACAAATCGTCTTTTCGTGGTTTTCCCACGGTGCAAAATGCTTATGCTCGGAAATACGAGTGAATGGCACATTTTCATCGCCATAGTTAATTACCGCATTACCTTGATAATCCCCTTCCCCTCGGAAGGCTTCAAAGTCTAACGTGCGATAACCAAGACGGCCTAATTCAAAACCAAAATAAGCATCTAACGGACCCGACCAGAAAATATGGTCAAACTCTGCCTTCATTGCTTCTGCAAATGGTGTATTTAAACGCACTTCGATATTATCGTGTTTTAAAATATTTTCTACGATAACCGTATAACCATCTTTCGGCATACCTTGGAATTTATGGGCAAAGTAATTATCGTCATAATTAAAGCGTACCGGTAAACGTTTTAAAATACTTGCAGGCAGCTCTTTAGGCTCAACCCCCCATTGCTTTTTGGTATAACCATAGAAAAACGCTTTATATAAATCCTTACCGACAAAACGCATCGCTTGTTCTTCAAAGGTCTGAGGATCGGTAATTGACATATCCGCTTGACTTTCAATCAATGCCTTAGCTTCTGTTGGTGAACAAGTTTTACCAAAGAACTGGTTAATAGTATGCAAGTTAATTGGTAATGAATACACGGCACCTTGACTAATCGTTTTTACGCGATTGACAAACGGCATCCACTCACCGAAATGATTCACATAATTCCACACACGTTCATTATCCGTATGGAAAATATGCGGACCATAAATATGCACCATTACGTTTGTTTCTGCATCACGCTCCGAGTGGCAGTTACCTGCCACATGATTACGTTGATCGATAACAGTGACTTTGTAACCTTGCTCTGCCAATTCACGGGCAATTACAGCGTTTGAAAAGCCCGCACCGACTAAAAGAAATTTTTTCATATGTTGTACCTTAATTTTAATTATTGATCTTGTTTAAATTGTTTTTTCCAGAATTCTGTACTTGTTAATTCATCGTAAGAACCTTGGTATTCTTTTTTCAAGCGGTTGTAATTTTTCGCTAACTGATAAATTGCTTTTAAATATCTAAAGCCATAACTGAAGAATTTACCCTTATCATGCTCCAATATAAAACCTTTATTCGTTGGGAAATGAATATATAATACTTTCTCATAACGATATATTTCACGCAAACTTCCTCCAAATCCTTTTGGTTGAGAGACAATTCCTTTCTTAAAGAAAACTTCAGGCAATAAATTACCATTCAATGTAGCCCAACGGAACAAACGAGCAATTTTACCTTCATTCGGATTACCAAATATTGCTTGAGTAGATATATTAAATGGTATATCAACAGTTTTTTCATTTTGAACAAGAGCAAGAATTTCTTTACGTTTTTCAGCCATATCAACATTATTGCGCCAAAAATCTCCGCCTTTTGCGGCATCTTCGACCGCACAAATTGATGCAAGAGCAGTTTCATAATGATAGGTTAAAAGATTGCGTAATGCCATTTTTGCCGTTGTTTTGACAATACCTTTTAACCCACCTCCGACAAGGCCATGGAAATGTTGCATAATATGATTACGAGTATCCAAATAATATGGCAACGGACCATTTTTTAACGAAAAATCATCCTGCCATGATGAAATACCATTTAGTGTTACAATATTAAATTTGTGAACCAATCCAAAACCAATATCATCTCCACGTACGAAGTATGGGAATGCATAATGTTTTACTTTTGATAACGGGAAAGCAAAGAACCACCATCCAGCATAATCTACCTGTTCTTCAACTTCATTCATTAATAATTCATGAATATTACGTAAATCAAAACCACATTTATTCGGACGGCATAGACCGTCAAAGCGGGCTCCACATTCAAATTGGCGGAACATTTCTATTTCACGTAACATCGCTCCACCAACGGCTAATTCCGGATCATTAGCATATTCAAGTAGCGTTATTGTTCGCTTAATACCCTCAACCTCACAAGAAGCATCATCATCCATAAATAAGCAATGCGTATAATTACCTGATTCTTTAAGATGCATTAAGCCACGCGTAAAACCACCAGAACCGCCCAAATTTTCATTTGGCACAATATTTACACCATCAATCTCAGGTAAATTCTGACTATTATCCACCACATATAACGAAACTTTTTTATTAAAATTTTTATCTTTTAATAATTCTTCTTTTAAACGATCCAATGCAGGCAAAACATACTGCTGACGATTAAAATGAGTAATTACAATACCTAATGAAACATTATTTTGAGACTTTGTTTCCGTAGTATAAGAAAAATCATAGATCTCACTGTCCTCTAATGCTTCAATTTCAAATGCAAGCATACCGTCTTCCAAACTTTTCCAAAACATAAGAGGAATAGATACTTCTGTTACATTTTCATTTTTTAAATAGCTTTCATCCAGAATCCGTAAACTGAAATGTAACCGATGCAAAATCCATGTAATCTTAATGTTGCCTTTAAATCTAAGATTAAATGTTAAATCCTCAACATGAGTATGACGTTTCCACTTACCCACACTTACACTATTGAAATAAGTATCTGATCCTATTTTCCCCATTTTATTAAGTAAAATTTTTGATTCCTTTAGACTTATACTTGCAAATTGATTTGTACGAAAATACAAATCAATTTGGCTACAAAGAGAAGTTTTAGGATAGATACTAGTTTGAATAATACTCGACATAACTTACCTATTGTTTATTTAGTATACAGCGGAATAATATCTTCCGCTTTACCGCTTGCTTTAATAACACCTTTGTCAATCCAAACCGCATGTTGACAAAGTTCCTTCACTTGATTGATTGAATGGGAAACAAACAATAACGTTGCCCCTTCCGCAATCATTTTTTCCATCTTACGTTGCGATTTGGCTTGGAAGGCGGCATCACCAACAGATAAAGCCTCATCCACAATCAAAATATCCGGCTTAACAATCGTCGCAATTGAAAATCCCAAACGGGCAGACATCCCTGATGAAAAATTTTTAACCGGCACATCCACAAAATCATGTAATTCTGCAAAATCAATGATTTCATCAAAGTGCTTTTCCATAAACGCTTTTTTATGCCCGAGAAGCGCACCGTTAAGAAAAATATTTTCCCTTGCCGTCAATTGCCCATCAAGCCCCGCACCGAGTTCAATAAGAGGAGCTATACTACCGGCAACTTCAACCGTCCCTTTATAGGGTTTTAATATGCCGCAAATGAGCTTCAATAGCGTGGATTTCCCTGATCCGTTCGTACCGATTAATGCCCAAGACTCACCGCGTTTAACCTCAAGATTGACATCTTTTAATGCTAAAAACTCTTGAAACATCAGTTCGCCTTTCAGCATTTTAATCACGTATTCTTTCAAGCCGTTATGATTTTCGGTTGCTTTATTAAAACGAACCGTCGCATTGATGACTTCGATAATATTTTCAGGATTTCTCATATATATAAAATAAATTCATCTTGTTTTTTATTAAAATACCAAGAGCCGATAAACAGAACTAAAAAGGCTAACCCAAATCCCATCAATGTAGAAGAGATATCCGGTAATCTCGCATATAAGACAATATCTCTGAATTGTTCAAGATACCAATACATTGGATTCAACCCTTTATATAAAGACTGATATTCTTCCGGAATAATATTTACGGGATAGAAAATAGGCGTTAAATATAACCACATGGAGACAAACACACCCCACAAATATTGGATATCTCTAAAAAATACGGCGGCAGCAGAAAGAAACATTCCTAAACCCAGGCTAAAAACAAAAACCTGTAGCAGTACAAACGGAACCAATAATAAATTCCACGAAAAATCCGCTTGAGTAATCACCATTACAATTAATAATGCACCAAGTGAAAATAACGTATTAACCAATGAACTACCGACTTTAGAAACGGTAAAAATATATTTCGGAACGTAGGTTTTTTTAATAAGATTGGCATTTCCTATAATTGAACCGACAGACATATTCGTTGCTTCCGTCATTAATCCGAACATAATCTGACCTGAAATAATATATAACGGATAATTTGGAATATCAAAACGCCCGAACAAATTAGAAAATACCGTAACCAAAACCATCATCATCACTAACGGATTGAGAATGCTCCATAAATACCCAAGATAGCTTCTTCGGTATTTTAATTTAATATCTCTAACAATCAGTTGTTTTAACAATTCGTCAAAGGCATAAAATCGGTTTAATTTTCCAATAAATTTACTAATCATTTTATCTACAAGTTCTTGGTCGTGGTTTGTTAAGTCTTATTGCATCATGCACATCATAAAAGAGATGTTCATATAAATAATCATGTTGTTTTTTTCTAGCCGGTAATATATTCGGAATATGCTCTTTTAATTTTTTATACACAATATTTTGTGCAGCGACAAAGTTAATATGATGATCAGGATAATCACGCACATATTTCGGTGCGCAGATCGGATTTTCTACGGATTCCGCAATATCCGGCAAACAATTGATGACCGGCATTGCTGAAGATAAAGACAAAGCAAAATCCCAAAGCATTTTGGCTCTCATTTTACTTGATAATTGAGGTGTCTCACCCAAATGCCGAATCCAATAAGTTGATTCTAAGTGAACTGCCGGAGCTGTAAATATTGCATAGATATGTTTAAAGCCTAATTCCCGCATTAAATAGTGTCTAAAAGCTAAAATGCCGCAAGCCATTTCATGGAGAAAATCCGTGGTTTTATAGAACCCCGTCGCTCCCATTTTAAACGCCAAATTAAAATCTATATCCACCGAACCAAAGTGTAATAAAATTATGCTATCTCTTGAAAGGCTATTTAATATTTTCAAATAAGGGGAAATATTCTTGTCCACCTTTCTGAGCCCTCTTGCAGACCAGCTAGACGCCCAAAGCGGAATATAATTCTGATTATCGCCAAAAACATAATCAAAAATTTCTGTAGAAGAAGAACCTAATGCAACAACTTTAGTATTTCCATCATATTTGGAAATTGCATTTTCTTTTACAGGAATATCCGCTTCAGTCAATAAATCAAACGCTGACTTCAATCCCTCTTTCTCACAACGTTCAAATTCAATAATGCTGAACAATCCGTCAATATCTGTAATACAAAATGATGTTAATCCTTCATTTGAACAAAATAATCTAACCCGATTTTCTACTTTATGTGCAATAAATGAAGAATCATAAAGAAAAAGCGCTTCATTGCTATATTCGCTATTCATTATAATGCCGTTACAATGCCGTGCATAACTATTGGTCAGCACATTCTGTAATGACACAGTGTTATTGCCGATATTACCTTTTACGATTTTATATAAATGGCATCCGAAAAATACCCGCTTTCCAATCAAATAATCCATATCTCACCCCATGTAACGTTACTGTTTATCCCTGTAGCTTCGTGGAAAAATTTTCCAAGGAGTTATACCGAATTGTGTAATATCCAAAGCGCATCGCATTGTGTCTGTATAGTTTTCTCACCTTACAGCCGAACAACGTCTCATCATCTTAGCTGAAGGATTATACCGACATATGAGGCGCTTTTCTATCACAAACTCCCACTCCCGCCGACTTTTCCCCATTGCCCTCTCCGTTGAATTGTTAGATAATACGCCACTTTCGAGAAATTTTGATGTAGGACAAAAAATGAGTGACATAAACGTTCCTCTTATCTTTACCGATGCGGCGGCAAAAAAGGTAAAAAGTTTGATTGAAGGGGAAGAGAATCCAAACCTACGTTTACGTGTGTATATCACAGGCGGTGGCTGTAGCGGGTTTCAGTATGGCTTTACCTTTGATGATCAAATCAATGACGGGGATTTAACCGTTGAAAATCAAAACGTCGGCTTGGTCGTTGATCCGATGAGTTTGCAATATTTGATTGGCGGCACCGTCGACTATGTCGAAGGGTTGGAAGGTTCGCGCTTTGTGGTACAAAACCCAAATGCGAGTTCGACCTGTGGCTGTGGTTCTTCTTTCAGCATTTGAAAATTTTTTCTAAAAAAAGACCGCTTGTATTGGTTTACAAGCGGTCTTTTTCTTTCTCTTTTTTACAAAATCACGCTTAAGCCAAACAGAATATTTGTCACGAGTGCAATCCCTGCCATTTGCCCTAAAATCGGGCGAAGTTCTGCGGGGTTTTGATGACGATAAACGAATAAGCCGTGTTTAACTAACAGCGGCACAGCAAGTAAAAACAGGAAATTGTACCAATGGCTAAAATTCGCCAACGCAAAAAGTAGGTATGAAAGTAAGGCTAAACTGAGCAAGGCAACATGATAAATCCGTCCGTTTTGACTACCGATACGGACAATCAGCGTATTTTTTCCGGCATGCTTATCTTGCTCAATATCACGTAAATTATTGATATTTAATACCGCAACGGACAGCAATCCACAACCGAAAGCGGGTAAGAGTAAACTGAGTGTTAATGCGTGAGCCTGTAAATAGAATGTCCCCAACACCGCAAGAAAGCCGAAGAAAATTAATACGGAAATATCACCGAGTCCCAAATAGCCGTAAGGTTTTTTGCCGACGGTATAAGTGATTGCCGCCACAATCGCGAGAACGCCCAAACTCGCAAATACCACGAAATCTTGCCACGTTTGGTAAGCATATCCGATTAATAGACTGCCCGATAAAAATGAAAGTACGGCAACGACGATTAAGGCTTTTTTCAACTGTCCGCCTGTAATTTTACCGTGTTGAATGGCACGCAGCGGCCCGATACGCTCGGCGGTATCCGAGCCTTTGACATGATCACCGTAGTCATTGGCAAAATTGGATAAAATCTGCAATAAAACTGTAGTAATCAACGCAAGCAAGGTGGTAATCACGTTAAATTGACCTTGCCACGCCGCTAATGCCGAGCCGACTAAAATTGACGCTAACGCCAAAGGCAATGTTCTAGGACGTGCCGTCGTAAACCAAATTGAAAATGGAGAATCTTTATTCATGTATCGATTAAGTGAAAAATGGAGCTTTCAAAAGGATGCATATTATTACAAAATAGCGTCCACGTTTTTGATTTTTACACAAAATTAGTCATTTTTATGCAAAATACGCCGCCAAACCTGACGTTACAGCCGATTGGCATCATTGAAAGTCCTTATGATGAAAAATTTGCCGTTCCCCGTCAGCCGAATTTAGTTACCGAAGGTAACGGTATTTTGCGTTTACTTCCGCCGTACAATACGGCGGATGCCGTGCGCGGTTTGGAGCAGTTCAGCCATCTCTGGTTAATTTTTCAGTTTCATCACATTCCCGACAGAACTTGGCACGCCACCGTTCGCCCGCCCCGTTTGGGCGGAAATCAGCGGGTCGGCGTGTTTGCCAGTCGGGCGACGCACCGACCGAATCCGCTGGGTCTATCCAAGGTTGCATTGCATAAAATAGAGGTCAACAACGGCGATGTGATGTTGCATTTAGGTAGTCTCGATTTGGTTGACGGTACGCCGATTTTCGATATTAAACCGTACATTACCTATGCCGACAGCGAGCCGAATGCCGTGTCGGGGTTCGCTCAAACGAAACCGCAAGCCAAACTCAACGTTGAACTGACGGAAACAGCGTTACAAGCGGTCGGTTCTTGCCAAAATTTTGCAAAATTCAATATTCGGGATCCCATTCGGTTTATTTGCGAAGTTATCGCGCAAGATCCCCGCCCGGCTTACCAACAAGGGAAAAAAAGCGACCGAATTTATGGTATGCTTATCGCCGGTTATAACATCACCTGGCGGGTAGATGAAGAGATACTCGACAAAGCTTATGTTTTGGATATTCATCCGCCGAACTAATTACATAATGTATTTTCTCATTCACCATTTTAATCCGTACTTTAAAAGGAACATCTTATGATTTTGAAAAAAACTTTTGCCGTTTTACCGCTTGCCCTAGCCACCTTAACTGCAACGGCGCAAACCCAACCGGTTGACACCTCTTCAACATTTCAGTTTGCAACGCAAGTTACACGTTCGGTTGATAAAGACGTGATGCAAGCGGAGCTGTATAGTCGCAAATCCGGCAAAAATCTTAATGAACTCAAAAAACAGGTTTCCGCCAATATCAATCAAATCGTTGACTTGGTGAAACAAGATAAAAGCATTGAGTTTTCCGCAAACGGCATCAACAACTACCCGGAATACGACAGTAAAGGCAAAGTCACCGGCTGGATCACGGAAAGTCGCATTCAATTAAGCAGTAAGAATTTTGAAGCGATGGCGGCTATTCTTGAAAATTTAGGTAACGACATCGCTGTCGGCTATATTGACTTTCGCGTATCACCTGAAAAAATGGCGTCGATTGAAGACGAAATGACATTAGAAATTATCCGTCAATTCGAGCATAAAGCCGAAGTGATTAAAAAAGGTATTAATGCCAAAAATTATGTGATCAGCAATATCCAGCTTTCTACGCCGAACGGGGATAATTACTACCATACGCGTCCCGTTGCATTCCAAGCCTCTTCTTATTCATCCAAATCCAATAATGAGATGCCGCTTGAAGCGGGTAAAGCAACCATTTCGGCACAAGCGTCCGGTCAAGTTAAGTTTGAAAAATAAACGCTATGATGAAGAAATTATTTAAATTAATCGGTATAGCGCTACTTTGCGGCTCCGTGAGCGGTTGTTTAGTAACATCGGTAGTCGGTGGTGTTGTCGGAACCGCCGTCGATGTCGTGGACACGGTAACCCCCGACATCACCGATTAATTGCAAAAAAATCGTGATAACCGACCGCTTGTTCACCGACATGATCTGCCCCCCAAAAGTTGGACAGGTTATTCACGTAAATATTGAGCTCGGTATTGTGCCGGGCTCAATCCTTTTAAGTCGGGTTTAATTCGTTTTTGGTTGTAATACACCAAATATTCTTCAATTTCTGCCTGTA